>CAYXGD010000036.1:0-14797 GCA_964464425.1 uncultured Thermoplasmatales archaeon | reverse complement strand
TCGACCCGGCTGTAGGCCAGCAGGTCCCGGATCAGGGTCTGCATCCGGGAGACGCCCTCGGTGACGTAGCCCATGTAGACCCGCTGATCCTCGTCCAGCTCGCCCTCGAGGCTGCGTTCCAGGAGCTGGATGTAGCTGTTGATCATGCGGAGGGGTTCCTGGAGGTCGTGGCTGGCCACGTAGGCGAACCGCTCGAGCTCTAGGTTGGCCTGCTCCAGATCCTCGGCGTACGCACGCAGCTTCTGCTCGGCGGCGTGGCGCTCTGTGATGTCCTGGGCGGTGCCGACCATCCGCACCGGCTCGCCGTCGGGGTCCAAGATCACCTGGCCGCGGCAGTGGAGGTAGCCGACCTCCCCGTCGGGCCGGACGATCCGGTGCTCGAAGACGAAAGGGTCCCCGGTCTGGTAGCCTTCCTCGATGATGGCCTGGACCTCCTCGACGTCCTCGGGGTGGATGCAGGACATGTAGCCCTCGAAGGTGGCCTCGAACGTCTCCGGGTCCTGACCGAAGATGCGGTAGAGCTCCTGGCTCCACGTGATCTCGTCGGTGGGGATGTGCCACTCCCAACTGCCGATGTGGGCGACCGCTTGGGCCTCCTGCAGGACGGTCTCCTGGTGGGTGGCCGCCTCGAGCTTCTCGGTGAGCCCGGTGATGTCGTGGGCCGTGCAGGCGACCATCTCGGGCTCCGCTTCCCCCGGAGGGACGGTGGTCAGGGTGTACTCGAAGATGCGCCGGCCGTACGGCGTGTCCAGCACGATCTCCCGGCTGACCGGGCCCCGGTTGGCCAGGGCGGTCTCGAAGGCCTCCTGGAACGCGGGCACGGCATCCTCGGGCAACCCGAGGGCGGCCAGGGTCTCGGTGCCGATCTCGTCCGGGGCCCTGCCGGCGAGCTCCTCGCCACGCTGGCTGGCGAAGAGCAGTCGGCCCTCGAGGTCGAGGGCGTAGAAGTGCTCGGGCGCGCCGGCCAGAAGACCCTCCAGGATCGCCAAGCGCCGGTCGGGATCCTCGATGGCCCAGCCTGGCTCGTGCTCGCCCCGCCAGGCGGGCTCGGAGGCGTCGGCTGCCATCACCCCCTTCTTCGGTGCCCCTTCACCTAAAATGGCGGGGCCGGTCCCCCTGCCCGGAGGCGGCCACAGCGGGTCGCCGACCTCCGAGTATTTAACCGGCCAACGTGTTGCAGGCCCATGGGAGCGTTCTGGGACGGTCAACAGGTCTACCTGACCGGCGGCACCGGGTTCATCGGGTCCGGGATCGCCCAGCAGATCACCGAGGCCGGGGCCGAGGTCACCGCCCTGACCCGAGATGCCCGCCGAGCCGAGCAGCTAGCCGACATGGGCTGCCGGATCGTCGAGGGCAACGTGCTCGAGCCCGAGACCCTGGGCATCCCCGAGGACACCGACATCGTGATCCACGGTGCTGCGTGGGTCGCCTACGGCATCCCCTCCAAGAAAGCCGAGATCTTCAAGGCGACCAACATCGACGGGACCCGGCACGTCCTCGAGGCCGCCAAGGACGCCGAGGTGGCCACGTTCTGCCACCTCTCGTCGGTGGCCGCCATCGGGCCGACGCCGGCCGGGCTGTACACCGAGGAGCGGGTCCACCAGGGACGCTACCCTGAGTACAAGTCCCTCTACGAGGAGACCAAGCACAAGGCCCACGTCCTGGTCACCGAGAACGCCGGGTCGATGCGCACCGTGCTCCCGATGCCCGGCGTCGTCATCGGGCTGGGCAGCGACTTCGAGACCCTGATCCGCGGGTACGCCGAGGGCAACCTCTGGAGCCTCAAGGGCGACAACCCGAGCCCGTTCGTGCACGTCAAGGACACCGTCGACGGGATCGTGGCCGCCACCGAGAAGGGCAAGGGCGCCTACATCCTGGCCGATCAGAACCTGACCCTGGACCAGCTCTTGCACCTGTTCGCGGAGGCCTCGGGGATCCCGGTCCCCGGCCGGCGTCTCCCCATCGGCGTGGCCAAGGCCGGAGCCAGCGTCCTCCAGGTCCCCTACCATCTGATGGGCAAGGTCCCACCGTTGTCCCGGGAGCTGATCGAGCAGCTCGAGATCCCCTACACGGTGTCCTCGCAGCGGGCGGTCGAGAAGCTGGGCTGGCAGCCGGACCTCAAGCGCCATCTTGCCGAGGACTTCCGGGAGCTGGGTGTGGACGGCGCCTGACGCTGGCGCCTGGTGCTATGGACCGGTGCCACGGACCGGCAGCTCGACGTGGATGGTGGTCCCCTCCCCGGGGACCGACTCCGCCCATATCCGCCCGCCATGGACCTCGACGGCCCGGCGGCAGATGGCCAGGCCCACACCTGTGCCGTCGTACTGGTCGCGGTGGTTGAGGCGCTGGAAGATGGAGAAGATCTTGTCGGCGTAGGCCTGCTCGAACCCGATCCCGTTGTCCTCCACCCACAGGTGCCAGCGCTCATCCTCGGCCTCGGCACCGACGTGGATCTCCGGCGGCTCCGGCCCTTGGAACTTGAGGGCGTTGCTCAGCAGGTTCTCGAACACCATGCCCAGGTGCTCGGGGTCACCGACGACGGTCGGCAGCGGGTCGTGGGTGACCCTGGCCGACGTGGTCTCGATCTGGTGCGATAGCCGGTCGAGGGTCCGATCTAGCACCGACCCCAGGTCCACCGGCTTCCGTGTGGATGCCTTCTGACCGATCAGCGTGTACGTGAGCAGGTCCGAGAGCAGGGCGTCCATCCGCTCGACGCCCTCGACGGCGTAAGCGATGTACTCCCGGCCTTCCGCGTCGAGCTCCTCGGCGTACCGTCGGTCGAGCAGTTGGACGAAGCTGGAGACGGTCCGGAGAGGTTCACGGAGATCGTGGCTGCTGACGAAGGCGACCTGCCGGAGGTCCCGGTTGGTCTGCTCGAGGCTCTCTGCGTGACGTCGTAGACGTTCCTCGGCCTTCCGCCGTTCGGTGATGTCGGTCGCCACGCCCAGGACCTGGTTGAGCGAGCCATCGGGATCCGGGAGCGGGACCTTCAGGGTCTGGAACCATCGAGTCTCACCGGTCGTGGCGTTGGTGACCGGTTCGGCCTCGATGAAGACCGGCTCTCCGGTCTCCAGCACCTTGCGGTCGTCCTCCCGGAAGGCATCGACCTCCTCGGTATCGGGGTTGAACGCCGCGTCGGTCTTGCCGACCAGCTCCTCGGGGGTCGTCCCGTACATCTCAGCCACGGCCTGGTTGGCCAAGGTGAACCGCCCCTCGCGATCCTTGGCGAAGACGAGGTTGGGGTCGGCGTCGATGACGTGACGTAGGAACCGCCGCTGGTGCTCGAGCTCGGCGGTGCGCTCCTCGACGAGGGTCTCGAGCTGCTGCATCGTCGCCTCGACCTGCTCCTCGGCCCGGACCTTGTCGGTGATGTCCTGGAACATCATCAGCGCCCGTGCACCCTGGGAGCTGGCGTCGAGGGGGGCGATCGTCACCTCCAGGTGGCGGGTCCCGGAACCCGGTCGGTTGGCGGTCAGCCGCCGGCGCCGGGAGACCTCGTCCTCTCGGACCGCGTCAGCCACCCCGCTGAGCCAAGAGCCGGGCTCGGCGCCCAGGGCCTCGTAGGCGGGCTTGCCGAGGACCCGGCGTTCGGGTTCGCCAGTGAGGTCGGTGGCCCTGCGGTTCCATCCGACCACCGCCCCGTTGGCGTCCAGGAGCGCCACACCGATCGGCGCGGCTTCCAGGAGCTGGTCGAGCACGAGCCCGCTTCCGGCCGGGCGCTGGGTCTCCCCCTGGCCGAGGCTGGCCTGGGCGAAGGCGACCATGGCCGAGTTCCGCCGCCGACGCTCGGCGGCGACCACAAGGCGGCGAGCCTCGTCCAACACCCGTTGGGTGTCCTCCACGTCCAGGCAGGCGATCTCACCGCCGAGGAACGGTGAGACCATGACGACCTGTCGGAGCCCCCCGACCTCCCCCGGGGCTGCCAGCAGGAGGAGGCCGACCGTCGGGGCGGCCTGCTTGATCCGTTGAGCCATCCGGACCGGGGCGGCGAGCTCGGGGCCCAGCACAGCCAAGGCCGGGGGCTCCTCAGCCTGCCTGAGCCGGGCCAGGAGGTGCTCCTCATCCTCGGCACGCACGGCGTCGAGGTTCGGTTCTTCCTCCAGCAACCTTGCCAGCCAGCCTTCCTGGTCGGATGGGACACCGAGGACGAGGAGCGTGGCCTCCAAAGATCACTCCCCCAACAGCGGGATATCCAACAGAGCCCTGCCGGTCCAGGTCCTCAGGATGTCCGTGGTGGGCGCCATGACATCGGCGGCCCGTGCGTCCCTAAGCAGCCGCGGGAGCAGCGAGGAGTCGCGGTAGGCCCGGCCGCCCATCATGGTCATCACCTCGTTGATGACGTCGACGGCGCAGCCAGCGACCTCGGCCTTGGCCGAGGCCAGGGCTGGGAGCGCTTCGGGCCCGCCGCGGTCGGCCTCCTCGGCCGCCCAGTAGCACAAGCGCCGGGTCGAGGCCAGGCGGGCCCAGGTCTCGCCGAGCTTGTGCTGGACGACCGGCTCGTGGGCCGGTCCGGAGCCACGGTGGCTGTGGATCCGGCCCTTGAGATCCTCGATGCAGGCCTCGATGGCCCGGTCGGCCAAGCCAAGGTAGGTGCCGGCCATGGCCACCAGGAAGTAGGGGGCCACCACGTTGAAGACGTACCAGATCTGGTCACCTTGCTCGCCCAGCAGATCCGTGGCGGGGATCTTGGCTGCCTCGAGGTCGAAGGTTCGCGAAGAGTTGCCGCGCATCCCGAAGCCCTCGAACGGACCGTGCCAGGAGAGCCCGGGGTTGTCCCCACCGACCACGACGCAGGAGAACAGGCCCGGGGGTGCCTCGGGGTCGGCTGCGGTGGTGGAGACCACGTAGGAATCGGCGTGGCCCCCGTTGGTCGCGAAGCTCTTGGTGCCGTCGACCTGGAAGGTCTCGTCGTCGAGGCGCTGGAGCTGGGTCTCCGGGAAGTAGAAGTGTGCACCGGTCCCGGGTTCCGAGAGGGCCAGGGTGGTGATGTGCTCGCCCCGGCTGATCGGCTCCAGGTAGGCCTCGACTTGGTGCTCGGTGGCTTTGGCGGCGATGACGGCAGCACCCACGTTGTGCATGCCGAAGGAGATCGCTGCCGAGCCGGACTGGCGGCCAAGCACCTCGCAGACACGCGTCAGGCCGAGCAGGCCAAGGCCGACCCCGCCGTGCTCGGTGGGGACGACCAGGCCGCCGAGCCCGGCGTCCTGGAGGGCCTCGAAGGTCCTCGCGGGCCACTTGTAGGCCTGGTCGATCTCCTCGGCTTCCTCGGCGACCACCCGGTCGGCGATCTCCTCGGTCCTCTCGAGCACATCGGCCAGCGTACGGGATCTCATCAGGCCACCTCCCAAGGAGCTCCTCTGCACCGCCCCTCGAGGCGCGAAGATGGGTCCGCTGAGCTAAAAACCCCCACGGAGAGGGCCCTGGTAGCGTGGCGGGGTCGACCGAGCTCCAGAGCCTGGAGGTGATCGAGACCGGCGAGCTCACCGTCGTTTGGCCACGTAGGCCACGATGAGCATCCCGCCGACGAGCACGGTCAAGAGCAGCGGGAAGGCAGCCTCTGGCGCGGTCTGCAGGACGTCCCGGAGGAGCCAGACGGTGCCGACGGCAAGAGCGCCGACCACGACCACCGCACCGATGATCACGGGGTCGAACCGGATCGGTCCCAGCTCGAGCACGGGATCAGAGCTGCTGGGCGATGGCGTCCACGCGGGTCTTCAGCGAGGCAGGGCTCCCGGCCAGCAGGCGCATCATGGCCTCCTTGCCCTTGCCACCCTGGTCGACCACCAGATCGATCGGCCCGTCGGCCCCCTTGATGGCCTCGCTGGTGCCCCAGGACATGCTGGAGGCGGCCTGCGGTGGCTCGTCGTCTCGGTCGAAGCTGGCCACGCGCAGGCCAGCGGCCCGGGCGGCCTCGACGTGGTCGGGGTGGTAGGCCAGGTTCATGGCGGTGGTGGTCCCGGGTTGGAGGTCCCGGGCCGCCAGGAGCACCCGGGCCACGTGACCGGAGGCGCCGTAGGTGACAGGGCCAGGGGCCGAGGGGCCCTCCGGGGTCCGGGTGATCCGTCGGGCCAGGCCCATGACGTCCTCGGGCTGGGTGACGCCCTCGGTGGCGTAGGCCATGTTGATGCCGACCTCGGGCACGAGCTCGAGGGGCAGGGTGGCAGCGATGCGCCAGGCCGCGGCCGAGAGGCGGGCCCCCTCGGCGGCGCCGGGGTCGACGGTCTCGAGCGCATCGAGGACCTTGGGGCCTCGGCCGACGACGTAGCCGCGTTGGATGGCGCGGTGCATGCGGGCCCTGGCCTCGACGACGGCCTCGGTGGTGCCGTGACCCCGGGCCACGAGGCCGGCGATGAGGCTGGCGTAGGTGCAGCCGGCGCCGTGGAAACGGCCCTCGGCCCGGGGGTAGCTGAGCTCGTGGATCGAGCCGCCGGTGATCAGGAGGTCGGTGGCCAGGTCCCCATCGAGGTGGCCGCCCTTGGCCAGGACGGCACCCCAGCCGTCGTCACGCAGGGCCTTGCCCGCCTTGCGGGCATCGGCCAGGCTGTTCACATCGTAGCCGGTCAGGCGCTCGAGCTCGTCGACGTTCGGCGTGATCAGCGTGGTGACCTCGGCCAGCTTGGCCAAGGCGGCAGGGAGGTCCCCCTCGGAGAGCGCATCACCGCTCGTGGCGACCATCACCGGGTCGACGATCAGCGGCAGGTCGGTGCCCGCCAGCCGGTCGGCCACCGCCTCGACCACCTCGGGCGTGTGGAGCATGCCGGTCTTGACGCAGCCGACCGATAGGTCGTCGAGGACGGCATCGATCTGCTCGAGCAGGCCCTCGATGGGCAGCGGGTCGACGCGGGTGACGCCTTCGGTGTTCTGGCTGGTCACGCAGGTGATCGCAGAGGCGCCGTGGACGCCGACGGCAGCCATGGCCTTGAGATCGGCTTGGATGCCGGCGCCGCCGCCGGAGTCCGAGCCGGCGATGGTCAGGGCCGTGGGGGCTCGCATGGACGAGCATCAGGAGGAGCTGTACAAAAGGCTAGGCCAGGGCGGTGCGACCGATCCGATCCCGGGCCGGGCTGATGGCGGTGATCGGCTCGGTCAGGCGCGCAGGGAGCGGAGCAAGGCCAGGATGAGCAAGGTACCGAACATGCGTCCTCGGTGTGGGCTCGCGGTGTGTCTTGTGGAGGGGGAAGGCGGTTGCGGGGTCAGGCCCACCGCGGAGGGGGTGCCTCCGTCGCCGATCGCTGGGGACCCCGCAGCCACCGATCCGTTCGCCACGTCTGCTGGTTCAGGGTGATCTCAGGCTTCGACGGCGGGCTCCAGGGCGACCTGGTCGCCGCCGTTGCGGTAATGCTGCTCGAGGACGCGGACGAACCACTGCTCCTGGTGGTCCACCTGGTGGGTGGCGAAGAAGCGGTGGACGTGCACGTAGAAGCGCAGGGTCCACGTCTCGAGGGGGTGGTCGAGGACCCGGGTGGCCTGGATCTGGCCGACCATCTTGCGGGTCCCATCGTGCCCGATGCTGACGAGGCGGGCCACCGAGACACGGAGCTCGCCGTTGACGACCATGCCCGGGACCTCCTGCACGTCCAGGTACAGGCCCTGGTCGGCCGGCCCGTCGGTGGGCAGGTGCGGCAGGTCGCGCTTCAGCGTCAGCAGCGTCGTGTGGTTCGAGGCGTGCTCGCGGAGCTGCGCGGCCACATCCTCGGTGTTGGTCCGGGACACACCTCTCGGTCGACGGTTGTTATTAAACCCTTTCGGGCACAGCGGTTGTCCAGGTGAGCGTGGCATGTGCATCCCAGACCTGCTTCTCCGGGAGCGCCTTGATGTACGTGTCGGGATGCAGCTGGCCCTGGGAAGGTGGGACCGCAACGTTGGGATGGGGCCACCGCCACGCGCTCTCAGCCGTGGTAGCTGGTGAAGGTGACCTCGATGCCGGCCGTGGGGAGGCTCGAGCGCCAGGTGATCTCCTGCTCGCCCGCGGTGAAGTTGCCTGGGTGCTCGCGGGCCTGTCGTCCGATGTCGGCACCGCTTGCACCAGCCGAGGTACGCGACTCGTACACGGGCCCGAGGGGCCCGAGGACGTCGACAGCTGTGGCTAGCTGAGCCCCGCCGGAGCTCCGGGCGGTCACCTCGAGCAAGCCGCCGTGGATCTCGACGGTCTCATGGCCGGAGGCGTCGGTCGAGGTGGGGCCGCCGAGCTCGACGGTGATCTCCTGCAGGGTCAACACCTTGCCGGGCTCGGCGTCCTCGATGTCGGGCAGGACGACGTGGACCTGGTCCCCGGCACCGTAGATCTCCCGGGCGACGACGGTGTAGGCACCTTGCTGGCGCAGCCGCAGGGTGGCGGCCTCGGCCGAGCCGTTGCTGGAGCGGTTGTCCTCCTGCTCCCAGTCGAAGCTGTCGCTTGGGCCAGCGCCCAGGTCGATGGTGGCGATCACGCTGTCCGAGGCGTCGTAGACCAGGAGCTGGGCGCGGGTGTGTTGCTCGGCGGCGAACAGGAGCTGGCTGGCCCCCTGGGTGTGCAGCAGGACCGGTTCCATGGCGTCCATCTCGGCCACGACGCTGCCTTCCTCGAGGATGGCGTCCAGGGGCTGGTCCGTGTCGACCTTGTGGATCTGCTGGACCAGGGGTTCCTGGCGATCGTAGACCTTGTGGACGAAGCGGATCTCGCCGGAGAAGGCATCGGCGGTGGCTTGGACGGTGTAGGTCCCAGCGGCCAGGTTGCCAGGTGCCAGGTGCCGGGTCGGCCCGGAGGCGGCCTCGGACGCGTTGGTCTGGCCGTCCCGGACCTCGTGGATGACCCCCTGGGGGCTCCGTGCGACGATGTGGAGGTTCTCGGCCTGGCCCTGGTAGTTGGTCATGGCCATGG
The DNA here is from genome assembly GCA_964464425.1 of uncultured Thermoplasmatales archaeon. Classification (GTDB taxonomy): domain Archaea; phylum Thermoplasmatota; class SW-10-69-26; order SW-10-69-26; family SW-10-69-26; genus CAYXGD01. Next base: position 5,937 of record CAYXGD010000036.1, on the reverse strand, counting down.
CCGGTCGCTCGTCCAGGCGGAGGGCGAGCTCGGCATCCAGGGGCCCGCCCTCCTGGCGAGCCACGGTCCGCTCGAAGGTCCGGACCTGGATCGGTGTCAGGGTCGCCTGGTGGCTGGCGTCCTGGCCGGGTTGTACGGCGATCTCGACGCTGAGGTGGGCGGCCTGGGCGTCGTTGACGAGCACGACCCAGCGGCCGTCCTTGTCGGCCATCACGTCGACGCTGTCGCCGGGACCGCTGAGCTCGAAGTAGCCGAAGAAGCCGTCGTCGGGGTCGTAGAGCGCGAACCCGGCGGTGGGCGTCCGCTCGCCGTCCGCCTCGAGGCTGAACCGGACCCGATCCTCGGAGAGCGGGATCTCGTAGGCTCGGTCACCGCTGGCGATCAAGCCCACGGTGTCGTAGGTCTGGCCGGGGACGGCCATGACCACGAGCACACCGGCCAGCAAGCCGGTAAGGACCAAGGCTGCCACACCCAGCGCGTGCATGCTGGCCCGATCCTGGCCGGTCATCTGTGGTCCACCAGCCGCCTCGGCACCTAAAGGCTAGCCGAGACGTCATCGAACCGTCGGCCTGACCCCCTTTGAGCCTTGTGGCACACCGTTCGGACGGTCGGGGCTCCGGGGCCGCGCGGCCGGCGCAAGACTCATGCCGTCCCTGATCATGCCGCTGACCGGGGAGGTCTGCGCCTGCTCGATGTGTACTTCAAGGCAGCCGCGAGCCTGATCAGCGCGGGGTTCGCCGTGTTCATCCTAGCCGGCAGGCCGAACCGGCCGGCCAACCAGTTCCTGGCCTTCTTCCTGCTGCTGATCGCCGGGAACCAGGGCATCGAGACCTACCGTGCCACGCTGGCCGAGCCCCACCAGGCCCTGCTCCTCTTCCGTCTGGCCAGCGTGTTCGCCTTCCTCGACCCGTTCGTCCTGTACTACTTCGCGTCGATCTTCCCTCGCCGCAACCGGCTGCACGAGCCGTGGGCCCTGGCCCTGGTCGGCATCCCGACCCTGGTGATGCTGGCGACCACGCCGTGGATCCAACCCCCCAACCTCGGGCACCTGCCCTCGCTCTGGGTGGAGATGGTGTGGGCCGTGGCGACCTCGGTGATCTACACGGCGGTCCTGATCCACGTGTTCAAGGGGCTCCTTGACGGTGAGGAGGCCGGGGCCTACGGGGCCCTGTTCCCGGCCCTGTGCGTAGCCACCATCCCGACCTGGCCACGGATGATGGTCATCGCCGGCCACATGGGGGTCACGCCGCTGGCGGAGGCCGACGGCCTCGAGAGCCTGATCGTGTTGATCCCGGCGGTGATCGTCCTGGCCGGACTGGCGGTGGCCGCCTGGGGCAACAAGGAGCGGGTCGGCCAGCATCGGGCGTTGGTCGCAGGCAGCCTGGCGGCCAGCGGCGTGATCCTCCTCCTTGTGCGCATCGATCACGTCTGGCACGCGCTCACGGACCTGGGGTTGCTCACCGCTGCCCAACCCGCCTGGATCCCACCCAGCAGCTCGGGGACGGCCCTCCGGTGGCTCTTCTTCGGGCTGTCGGTCTCGATGGCGCTGCTCCGGCACCGCGTCCTGGACCTGTCCTTGGCCGCCAGGCGCCGGGTGGCCCGCCTGGTCGTGGGCGCAGCGTTGCTCTTCGTCGGCCTCACCGGGCTCCACCTCCTCGACCAGGCCCTGGGCTGGGGGGACGACGGGTTCCTGGCCGCTGGGGATCTGGTGATCCTGGGAGCCGTGCTCGTGTTGACCCAGGGGTTCCGGGGGGCCGTCGACCGGCTGGCCAGCCGCATCTACGACCTCCCCCTGCCAGGGGACCACCGTGCCTCGGTGGCCGCCTACGAAGCCGGGATCCGCCAGGTCCTCCTGGAAGGGGGGGACCCGGACACCGACCAAGAGCTTGCCCGGTTGCGGGAGGAGCTCGCGCTGGATGAGGGGACCGCCAAGGTCCTGCGCAACCTGGCCGCCACCGGTACCAGCGGCCTGCTGCATCCGGGGCGCCTGGTCGAGGATCGCTACCGGATCCGGCAGTTCCTCGGGCGGGGCGGGTCAGGCCGGTCGTTCCTCGCCTGGGATGAGCTCCTGGAACGCAAGGTAGCCATCAAGGAGGTGCTCCACGATACGGCTGAGGACCGCCACAAGGTGCTGCGCGAGGCCCGGGTGGCCGGTAGCCTCAACCATCCCAACGTGGTGACCGTGCACGACGTCATCGCCACCCCGGGGGCCTCGCTGATCGTGACCGAGTACGTCGCCTCGGGCTCGCTGCAGGACCGCCTGGAAGCCCAGGGCCCCCTCCGCTCGGCCCAGCTGCTCGAGACCCTGGATGGCATCCTGGCCGGGCTCGAGACGATCCACGACCACGGCATCGTCCACCGGGATCTCAAGCCGGCCAACGTTCTCCTCACCGAGGCGGGGACGCCCAAGCTGGCCGATTTCGGGACCGCCCGCCGCCAACGCGGCGTGACCCTCGATCTGGCTGAGGGGGATCTGGTCCGGGGCACCCCAGGCTTCATGGCGCCCGAGCAGCGCCGGGGGAAGATCGCCACGCCGCGAAGCGACGTCCACGCGGTCGGGCTGCTGGCGCGCCGATGCAGCGAGGACGAGCTCCCCCCGCCCGTCCGGCAGGTCATCGACCGTGCCCTTGCCTACGACCCTGAGGATCGCTGGCCGACGGCGGCCGCCATGCGCGCGGAGCTGCAGGCGGCTGCAGCCGAGGCAGGGCTAGGGATCAGCGCTCGACACCACCCGGTCGGGGACCGGGCGGTGGGTCCAGATCACACGTAGACGTAGCCTTCCAGACGGTAGGGCCCCTGTCCCCGGGGGGTCAGCCTGGATGGATCGGAGACGTTCCGTGCCACCGCGTGGGCGGCGATCAAGCTGTCGATGGCGTCGCCACCGGGGTCCTCGAGGATCCTGGCACGCAGATCCCGGGACGGCAGGGAGATGGAGTGGAGCGCTTCGAGCTGCCTGAGCAGCCGCAGGCGGGCCTCCCGCCGGTCGGGTCCCACCCCCTTGTAGTGCTCCTGGATGCCCTCCTCGGCCAGGGTGACCGCCGGGCAGACCTCCAGCAGCCATGGGCGGCCGGGTTCGGGCTCGTCCATGGGCAGGACGTGGACCGTCCCGTCCTCGGCCAGGGGGGCCAGCACGTCGCGGATCACGTGGAAGGTCTGCTTGTAGATCCTCAGGTTGTAGGGGGACATCGGGGTGCCGGCCTCGTCGTCGGTGACCCGCCGGAGCTCGTCGCTGGCGGCGGCCTGGCAGGCCTCCCGGAAGGCATCGGCGTCCTCGAACCGGTCGCCGAACCCGGCGGCGAAGGCGTGCCACCCGTCGGCCTTGACGAGCTTGGCGGGGATCCCGAAGGGGGCGTCGATGCCGAAGGCGCCGCGCCCGGCGTCGGTGATCATGCGTCGCAGGCCGGCCAGGGCCTGGTCGCGGGCCTGGCCCCCGCCGGGCAGCTCGGTGGCAGGCGAGACGTCGTGGACACGCAGGATCCCGCCGTCCAGGCGACCGCGGGTGACCCAGATGTGATCGCCGGCGTCCTCGGCGCCTGAGAAGTCGACGCCGTAGACCGCGGTCATGCTGGGGCCTCCTGGTCCTCGAGCAGGGCATCGAGCGTGGCCAGGTGGATCGTCTCGGCTTGCTCGCCCCACAGCACGACGCGTATGAGCTCGACGGTCTCGAGCTTGGGGGCCATCTCCACGATCGTGGCCAGGGCGACCTCGGCGGCCTCGCGCATGGGGTAGCCGAAGGCCCCGGTCGAGAGCGCCGGGAACCCGACCGAGGTGATGCCCTCGGTCTCGGCCAGCGCCAGCGCGTTCCGGTAGCAGTCCGCCAGGAGCGCGTCGGCCGGTTCATCTTGGCCGTACACCGGCCCCAGGCAGTGGATGACGTGGTCGTTGGGCAGGCCGAAGGCGTCGGTGATGACGGCCTCGCCCGGCTCGATGGGCGCCATCGGTCGGCAGGCCTCGACGAGCTCCGGACCGGCTGCGCGGTGGATGGCACCGGCCACCCCACCACCGGTCCTGAGCTGGGCGTTGGCTGCGTTGACGACGGCGGCCAGGTCGCCCTGGCTGGCGATGTCACCGCGGACGATCTCCAAGGTCTTCCCTGCGACGGTGGTCCGCATGGGCACGGCGGGCAGGCCATCCTCCGCGCAAAGGCTTACCGGTCGGTGCGGTGGCGGGGGGCGTGGACCGGCGACGCGCCGGCCAGCGTGAGCCGCCGTGTCCCGGCGCGTCCCTGGTGGCGGGTCAGCGCGGCACGTCGACCGGGAGCCGGAGGCCGTCCCCGGTCGCATCGCCGAGGTCGCGGGTGACGTCATCGACGCCGCCGCTGGGCCCGCTGGTCGGGCCGTCCTTGCCGGGCACCAGGTCCTTGACCGCCTCACCGATCGCGCGAGCGGTCTCACCGATCAGATCCCCGGTGGCCTCGAGGGCACCGGTGGTGGCAGAGGCGGTGGCCTCGGCGGCGTGGCCGAGGGCGTGGGCGCTGGCCTCGACCGTGCCGGTCACGGCGCCGCCGACGAGCTTGGCCAGGCCGACGGTACCGTCGACCGTGCCCGTGGCCAGGGCCTCGGTGGCCGATAGCGTGGCACCGAGGCCGTCCCCGATGGCACCGGCCACGGCACCGACACCGTCGACGGTGGCGCCGGCGACGGCCAGGGTGCCATCCAGGACGGTGGTCAGCGCCGAGGTGCTGGCATCACCGACAGCCCGGCCGGCCTCGAGCAGGGCGGTACCCGTGGCGCCCAGGGTGTCCTGGGCGATGCCGATGCCGGCAGCCGGGAGCGTCAGCAGGCGCTCGAGGATCGTGCGGGTCCGGTTGACGAAGACGAGCAGGTGGCTGGTCGCGTTCTCCGGGTCCTCCTTGGTGTCGTTGACGAAGGCCTCTGCTGCGGCGACCTCGTCCTCGACGGCGGTGGCCGTGTCGTTCTCCAGCTCCTCGGCGTCGGCGGCTGTCTGGTTCTCCTCGGCCTCGTCGTCCTGGGCCTCCTGGCCGGCGGCCGCTTCGTCGATGGGCGGGCAGGTGCCGGCCTCGACGAGCAGCTCGTAGGCCTCGGGGGACCCGGCGTAGGCCGTCTCGCAGCTCCAGGCCTGGGTCCAGTTGGCCTGCTGGCCCTGCCAGCGAGGGTCGGTGGCGTTGGCCGTCGCGTTCTGGGGATCGTCGGCCGCGTCGGCGGTGACGTCCCCGGCGTGGCTGACGGCGGCCTCGGCCTGATCCTGGAGCCCCTGGGCCACTGCAGCGGCGGGGACCAGCAGCACGGTCATCAAGCATAGCGCGGCGATGGTGCGGCCCGTGGCCGCTGGCGTCTCACATCTCATGGTGATCCTCCCTGTCTGCACCGAAATCGTTGGACCGGGCGTCGATCTCCAGGCCCTCCCGTTCGTCGTCGATCGTGTAGCCGTAGTCGGCGTTGCGGCCCTGCGTGCCAGCCAGGAGGACCTCGCTCCACTCGACGTCCTGGAACAGGAAGCCGGTGGCTTCACCCTCGTCGCCTCGGGTGGTCCACTTGTAGCCGGAGGGCAACGGTGAGCTGTCCCGCTCGAAGGTGTACGTGTTGCCCTGAGCGCGCAGCGTCAGGGTCTGGGCCCCGTGGACGGTGTAGGCCGAGGCCAGCTCGCCTTCCCCAGGGACCTCCAGGGTGACCTGGTTGCCCCGCAGGTCGACCAGGGCCTCGGAGACGTGGCCCATGTGGCGGTCGTGAGCAGGGTTGACCACGTCGAGCACCAGCGAGCCGTCCTTGAGCTCGTTGCCGACGATCCGGAGGTAGGTGTGGTGCTCGTGCTGGTCCTCGAGGTAGGGGTTGGGCTCGCTGTTGGCGGTCTGGTCGTCGCCCGCGTGGTCCCGGTCGTAGAACCGGAGCGCGATGCCGGTCTCCTTGGCGGTGATCTCGTTGTCCTCGAAGGCCAGGGTGTGGTACCGGTACGAGTGCCGGCTGGACGGCTCCAGGC
>CAYXGD010000035.1:0-14824 GCA_964464425.1 uncultured Thermoplasmatales archaeon | reverse complement strand
TTGACGGCCTTGAGGCCCTCGGGGATCAGGGGGACCTTGACGACGACGTGGTCGTCCCAGCTGGCGACCTTGCGGGCTTCCTCGAGGATGCCGCGGTAGTCGGTCGAGACGACCTCGGCGCTGACCGGGCCCTGGACCAGGTCGCAGATCTCACCGATCAGGGTGGAGAACTCCTTGTTCTGCTTGGCAGCGAGGGAGGGGTTGGTCGTGATGCCGTCGATGACACCCCAATCGACGGCCTGTTTGATCTCGCCCATGTCCGCGGAGTCCAGGAACAGCTGCATAGGTGCGGGTTAGGACAAGGAGTTGAAAAGCGTTTCGCTCGTTCGGGGTGGCGAGGTGGACCCCGGGGGTGGTCCTGGCTGTCCCCGTACCAGGACCACCCCGATGGCGTCCACCGTGTCTGCCCCTGCGGGCGCGAGCCCGCGGGGGCGGGGAGGTCAGCGAAGCAGGTCGGCGTCGGCTTCCTCGAGGCCGCCACGAGGGTCGACCTGGACGCGGAGCGCCCGTTCACCGTACTTGGCGATCCGGGCGTGGAGGCTATCCAGGAAATCCTGGATGTAGAACTGGCGCTGGATGGCGCTCACGCAACACCGCCCCCGACGTCCTCAGGGGAGTCCAGCGCCTCCAGGTAGTCCCGGACCGCGCCCTCGACGGTGTCGCTGATGTTCTGTCCCGTGAGGATCTTGAGCTGATGGAGCTGCAGGTACAGTCGCGCGGGGACGGAGACCTTCAGGGTCTTGGGCTCGGACATGTCCTTCTTCGGGGCATCGATCATCATTGGGCGTCGACCTCGACCCCAACAAGGTGCCCCAGGGTGGTCAACCCTCAGCTGTTCAGGCTGGACGAACAACCCTTCGGCCCGCTGTGGTTCGACCGGTCACGGCGCAGGGAACGAGAGGCCCTGTTCGGGCAGCTCGACGCCGCTGCCCTCGACGACCCGGCCGATCACGCTGGCATCGTGCTCGCCCAGGATGTCCAGGGCGGAGGGGACGCGGGCTTCGGGCAGGATCACGGCGAACCCGGTGCCCATGTTGAAGGTCCGGTACATCTCCCGGTCGGACACATCGCCCAGACGCTGGATCGCCTGGAAGACGGCCGGAGGCTCGGGCAGGCTGTCGAGCACGACGCCCACGTCCTCCTTGACGCGCGTGTAGTTGTCGACGCCGCCGCCCGTGACGTGGATGAGACCGTGGACCTCGACCTGGTCGAGCAGCTTGAGGATCTCGCGGACGTAGATCCGGGTGGGCGTGAGCAGCGCCTCTCCGATGGTGGTCGGGTCGAGCTCGGGCACGGTGTCGGTGTAGGAGAGCCCAGCCTGCTCGACGGCCTTGCGGGCCAGGGTGAGCCCGTTGCTGTGGATCCCGCTGGACGGCAGCCCGAGGACGATGTCCCCGGGGGTGACGCGCTGACCGGTGACGAGCTGGTCGACCGGGCAGGTCGCCAGGCAGGTGCCGGCGATGTCGAACCCCTTGACGATGCCTGGCAGGGTGGCGGTCTCGCCGCCGACGATGGCGACGTTGGCTTGGTGGGCACCCTCGGCCAGGCCCTTGCCGACCTGGCTGGCGAAGGTACCGTCGTGGGCCTCGACGGCCAGGTAGTCGACGAAGGCCACCGGTTCGGCCCCGACGCAGACGGCATCGTTGACGTTCATGGCCATACAGTCGATGCCGACGGTGTCATACCGATCCAGCGCCCGGGCGATCTCGACCTTCGAGCCGACGCCGTCGGTGCACAGGATCAGGGCCGTGTCGCCGAGCTGGACACCGCCAGCGAAGTGGCCGGGGAGGTCGAGCGGCTGGACGTCGCCCTCGCGGCCACCGGAGACGGCCTGGACCAGCGCGTGGACGGTGGTGGCCTCCTCGTCGATGTCCACCCCGGCCTCGGCGTAGGTCAGGCCCTCGTCCTCGGCGTCGCTCGGGTCCGGCGTCTCGGCCATCGGCCCGGCAGCCGCCTCCGGGCTAAAAGCCTTGGGCCCCGCTCAGCGCCCGCCGCCGACCGGTCCCCTGGGTTGCCGTTGCGGGGCCTCCTGGAGGTCGACGACCCAGACATCGAAGATCAGGGTCTTGCCGCCCAGCGGGTTCGGGTTGGGCGCCGAGACGTGGATGTTCTCGGCGCCGACGTTCTCCACCGTGTAGGTCTGGGGCGGGGCCCGCGGGTTGGAGCTGGCCTGGTACTCGAGGCCCTCCTCGGGCTGGTGCCGGAGCACGATCTGGGTCGCGTTGACGCTGGCGACGGTGGTCGCGTTCTCCCAGGCCGCCTTGTGGCTGTTGGGGTTGACATCCCAGGTGAAGCTGCCGGCGTCCTCCGGGGGTGTCGTCTCGAAGATGATGCTCTCGTTGGTGACCTCGGAGACCACGGTGGCGTTGGGCCAGGGCGCGTAGAACGTCGTCTCGTCGCCGACGCGCTCCATGCGCTCGAGGGTGACGGTCTCGTTGGTCTTCTCGGTCAGCTTGAACCGGAACACCAGCTCGACGTCGCCGCGGCTGGTGGTGTAGTTGATCAGGTCGCCGACCTCGGCCTCGTCGATCCCGAAGTCCGGGGGCAGCTGGTTGCGCGGGAAGTCCTCTAGGTACCGGGGCACCTCGTCCTGCCGGGGCAGCTCGGTGGTGGAGGAGATGTTCTGGTGGATCCGGGCCGCACCGTAGGCCTCAGCCGGCGGGAGGGTGGCGGTCGAGGTCTCGCCGATCTCGAGCCCGTCGACGGCATCCCGGAAGCCGGCGATGACCTGGCCGGCGTTGGGATCCAGGTTGACCTGGAGCGGTTGGGGGTTGGTCCGGGGACGGAACGTGTCGGTCTTCGGGAAGGGTCCCAGGGAGATCTCCCGGACCGACGTGTCGAACACGCGGCCGTCGGTGAGCCGGCCGATGTAGTTGACCGTGGCCCGGTGCTGGCCGGTGGCCTCGGTGTCGCCGGTCGGTGCCTTGAGGGTGACCTGGATGTCGGCTTGGTCGCCGCCAGCCTGGACCTCGAGGTTCAGGGTCTGGCGACCGGTGAGGTCGCTGGGCGCCTCGAGGGCTGGGAAGCCACCGGTGGCGTTGCCCGGTGCGAGGGTGCCGAGATCGCCGTCGACGACGCCGGCCCCGCTGACCTGGATCGTGGCCGGGTCGCCGAGGTTGGAGAGGACCACGATGGGCACGGTGAACGGGTTGCCGGGCGCGACCTCGTAGCTGGGGAAGACGGCCTTGGCCGCGATCGTGCCTTCGGCGACCACCGGGATGTCGATCGAGCGCGTGATGCTCGTGTCGGTCCCGTTGGTGGCCTGGACGGTCAAGGGCAGGGTGCCTTGGGCGTCGGCTGGCGCTTGGAAGGTGAGGATGGCGGTCTTGTTGCCGCCGGGTTGGACGGTGATGTCCTCCTGGTTGAGGCTGGCTTGGCCTTCCTGGACGGTGAGATGGAAGGTCCGCACGTCCTCGAAGGGGTTGTGGACGGTGGTCACGACATCGACGCTGTCACCGGGCAGCACGCCGGGGAGCAGGGGGTCCAACCTGAGGGCCTTGGCGGCCTCAGCTTGCTCGGCAGCGGAGAGGCCAGGGTCCGGGGGGAAGACCTGGTAGGCGCCGTAGGCTGCACCAGCCACGGCGGCGACGAAGACGACGAAACCCAACGCACGGAGCGCTGCTCCCATAGGCCGGGCAGAATAGTGCGTCTAACTTAAGCTTGCGGGAAGCCCCGCGCGATGCGACGCATGGGTGCGCCGGGGTCTCCGGGGAGGGGAACGTGGGGGTGGCCGCCCCCGGTCGGGAGGCGGCCACCCGAAGGGGTCGGGTGGTCCGTCGGGGGGACGCCGCAAGGCGCCCACGCCGATCGGGGACCACCGGATCGGCCGTGAGGGCCGGATCCTTAGGGGCCGACCTCGGCCTGACCGTCGCCGGCAGCCTGGCTGGTGAGCTCGGTGGCATGCTGGGCGCCGAGCTCACCCTCGAGCTGCGGATCAGCGTCCGGCAGGTCAGCATCCTGCTTGACCGCGGTGTCGAGCTGCGCGCGTAGCTCGTCGTCGGTCCGCACGAGCGTGGCAGCCTCGTCCTTGGCATCCTCGTCGGCATCGGTCTGGAAGTCCAGCGCGTCCTTGAGGCCGGCGAAGGTGTCCTTGAGACCCTGGAACGCGTCCTCGTACCAGGCGTCGGCCTGCCCGGCAGCCCTGAGATCGGCGCCGGCGTCGACGTGCTCGCTCTCGAGGTCGGCAGCCTTGTGGACCTCGTCCGCGTGGCTGGCCTGGACCTGGCCGACCTGCTCGACCTGGCCGATGGCCTGCTCGCCGCACTCGCACTGGGGCCGCTGGGGCATGTCGGTCTCGTTGACGTTGGACCACGTGCCCGCCCGAGCCTCGACGTAGTTCTCGTTGGCCGCGTCCCACTGGCCCTCGGCCTGATCCTTGAGATCGGCCTGGCCGTCGTCGGCCTCGTCGAGCGCGCCGGTGGCATCCGCGTGATAGCTACCCTGTGCCTCGCCCTGCCCTTGAGCTCCGCCGTCGCCCGTGACGAGGGCGATGGGACCTTGAGCAGCTGCGAGACCTGCCGTCAGCATGAGCGCGAGGAGGACCCCGGCGCCCGTCGCGACGTGTTCGCGTACCATGGTGGTCTTGACACCATGCCTTGCTCGACCGGAGGGGTATGAAAGGGCGTTTGGCAGCGCGCGTGAAACGACCTCGCCGGGGCCCTGCCATCCCGCGCGCGGCGACCAGGAACGCAGTGCAGCAGAGAGCGCAGAGGACAAGCAGAACTGCAGGAACACCCTGCCGCGAGCCGACTGGCCGCCCGCGAGGATCGGCGATGCCGGGGGCTTCCAGGTCGTGGTCTGCGGGTCTCTACTCGCCTCTGCTCCCTCTGCGTTCCCCGGTCGTCGGGTTGTAGGCCCCGCTTGGCCATCTGCCTGGCTAGCAAGGCCCCCAACAGAGAGACACAGAGGACCACGGATCACCACGGAGCACTGTCGCAGGTCCAGGGCGAGCTCGGGGCCCGACACCCTTTTACCAGGAACACCGCTGGCCCCCCGATGAGCCAAGCCACCGTCATCGTCGGCGCGCAGTGGGGCGACGAAGGCAAGGGCAAGATCACCGACATGCTCGCCGGGGAGGCCGAGGTCGTCGCCCGCTACCAGGGCGGCAACAACGCCGGCCATACGGTGGTGATCGGCGACGACACGTTCGCGCTTCACCTGCTGCCCTCAGGCATCCTGCGCGACGGCGTGACGGCCGTGCTCGGCAACGGCGTCGTGCTCGACCCGGTCGCCCTGCTGGAGGAGATCGACCAGCTCGAGACCGCTGACGCGATGGCCGGCGACCTGCTCGTCTCTCACCAAGCCCACGTCGTCCTCCCCCACCAGCAGGCTCTCGACGCGGCCCGGGAGAAGGGCCAGGGGGGCATCGGGACCACGAAGAAGGGCATCGGCCCCACCTACGCGTCCAAGGCCTCCCGCTTCTCGGCCCGGATCGGCGACCTCGTCGACCCGGACCGCGCCCAGGCGACCCTGGAGCGCGCCCTGGATGGTCTCGAGCCGTGGTGCGAGGCCGCTGGCATCGAGGCTCCCGACCGTAAGGAGGCCGAGGCATGGCTTGCCAGCTTCCAGGACCGGCTAGCGCCCTACGTCGGTGACGCGGCAGCGTTCCTGGCTGACGCCGTGGCAGATGACCGGACGGTCATCCTGGAGGGCGCCCAAGGCGCGCTCTTGGACATCGACCACGGGACCTACCCCTTCGTGACCAGCAGCAGCACGTGCGCTGGCGGAGCCTGCACGGGCACCGGCCTGCCGCCCAGCGCCATCGGCGAGGTATGGGGGGTCTGCAAGGCGTACACCACGCGCGTGGGCGCGGGCCCGTTCCCCACAGAGGTGGAGGGCCCGGCCGGCGATCACCTGACCGAGAAAGGCAACGAGTTCGGCACGACCACGGGCCGGCGGCGCCGGGTCGGCTGGCTCGATCTGCCGGCGCTTCGGTACTCGGCCCGGATCAACGGGTTCACGGGGCTGGCCCTGACCAAGATCGACGTGCTCGAGGGCCTCGATGAGATCATGGTCTGCACGGCCTACGAGATCGACGGCGAGACCTACGAGGTGCCGCCAAGCGACCTGGGGGGCATGGCCGAGGCCACCCCCGTCCTCGAGCCGGTCGAGGGCAGCTTCGACGGGTGCGAGGCCGCCCGCTCGGAGGACGAGCTGCCCGACGGCGCCCTGGCGCTGATCCATCTGGCCGAGGAGGCCGCCGGGTGTCCGGTGCGTGTGGTCAGCGTCGGCCCCGAACGCGAGGCTGCGATCCGGCGGTAGGGCGACCGCGGCGACCGACCCGGGGACCCCCACGGGGATCCGGTGTGTCACCCGGGAGGCATGGCGAGCTTGAAGACCGGGGGAGCCTACGTGACCCCAAGGAGCACGCCAGGGCGCCACACACGTCCGCTCAACCCCTTAGCTAGATCCCCTGTGGTCCGCCGGCGACCGTTGTTCCCCTCTCGGTCGCCTTGCCCCTGGCGTCTCCCCCATCCTTCCGATGCCAGCAGCCGCGCGGCTCCCTGGCCCGGTATCGGCGCTCGCGGAAGAGGGGCTAGACACCCAGGGCGACACGGACGACATCCCGGGTCCCGGGGGCCAACCCCAGGATCAGCACAGCCATCTTGACCAGGCCGATCAAGGTCGGGTCCTCGTCCCCCTGCTCGGCCGACCGGTCGATCAAGACCACAATCGCACCGACCAGCAGGAGCTTCATGGCCGGGAACGCGAAGCCATCCATGGCGTGAATCGCCGATCCCAGAGCGTTCACCACCGGATCGAGGATCGGGATGCCCCAGTCGACGTGGAAGCCGGTGAGGAAGATCTCGCTCACAGGGTGCTTCTCACCGTAGCCGGAGGTCTCGACCCCCAGCCATGTGGCGCCCTGGCAGATCCGGGACGTCGCATCCGAGCAGATGGCGGTGAAGGTGGCGAAGCCGTCGATCATGTGGCCGCCGATCAGGCCCAGGTTGAGCCAGGTGAAGTAGGTCGCCCAGCGGTGGTCGGATCGCTCCAGCCCGAGCCGGACGGCGAACAACACGAGGATCACGATCAGGCTCAACGCGACCACGACGGGGAGCGCCAGCGGCGCGGCCTTCTGGGCGATCCGGGCCAGGTCGCTGGCATCCTGGATCCACGGGTCGGCCAGGGCCCAGCGCGCGATGAGCAGGGTCGGTGCAAGGGCCATGGGCAACCCCCATGCGGTGACCGCCCAGGTCCGATGCCGGCCGCCGTACCGTCGGGTGGCGATGAAGTACACGCCGAAGGCGATGACGCACAGCGCCACGAAGGAGATCGGCCGGACGACGACGGTGAACTGATCCTGGAACCCCGCCCAGATGGCGACGTACCCGGCCGCTTGGACACCCAGCCAACCGGCCACGACCCGGTCCCGGGTGGTCTCGCCCAGGTTCCGGGAGTGATGGGCCAACAGGAGGTGGATGATGACAGCGGCGGCCGTCAGCACGTAGATGAACGGGCTGATGAAGACGTACGAGAACAAGCCTGGATCGCAGGCCGACAGGGTCGGCGTGCTTGCTTGGCAGAAGACGCTGGCATCCTCCAAGGCCCGGGACAGCGGCCCGAACAAGATGTAGGGCAGCATCGACGCGATGAACCGCCCGTCGACCTCCACGCCTCGCTTCCTGAACAGGTGCACGTAGATCGAGGTGAGCGCACCGGCCAGGATCAGCCCGTAGATGATCTCGGAGAGGAGCGTGTAGTCCTCGGTCGCCGTGATCCCGTACCGGGTCTCCGAGCGGATCTGCTGGGCGTCGGTGACCGTGGGACCCCAGAAGTTCTTCCAGAGGAAGTCGTGGAGGAAGACCTCGGGCGCCAGGTACGAGCCAGCGACGAGGATCGCGGCGAGGAGGCCGACGGTCCCGAGCCAGAACCAGACCGGGTGGTCGTTGTGGAACCGGATCACGGGGTCCAAAGCCTTGCGTACGGGGCCGTGCTCGGTCTCGGGGTCCTGCGTCTCAGGCCCGTCCGGATCGCCCGCCGGCGACGGCATCGGCCGGTGCAACACGGTCCCGTCCTTTAACGTGCGCCTTGTGGCCTTGCACGGATGCGCGGGGCCTGGCCCCGCCATCGAAACCCTCATGGGCCTTGGGCCCGAGTCGGGTCCGTGGAGACGGTCTTCGACAAAGCGAAGTCGATGGTGTTCCCCCGGCACGTGCACGTGGGGACCCAGGTCCTCGAGGAGATCCCCAGCCTCGTCGAGACCTTGGAGCTCCAGGGTCCTGGCGTCGTGGTCACCGGTCCCAACACCCGGGCCGTGGCCGGCGACCGGGTGCTCGAGCTCGTCGAGGACACCGGCTACGACGTGACCCTGGTCGAGGCCACCGGCTCCACACGCAAGGAGATCCAGGCCACCCTCGAGGACGCTCGCGCCAGCCAGGCGCACTTCGTCTTCGGCGTGGGTGGCGGCACCGTCATCGACGTCGCCAAGCTGACCGCCCGAGAGCTCGGCGGCCCGCTGGTCTCCGTCCCGACCTCGGCAGCCCACGACGGCATCACGTCGCCGCGAGCCTCGGTCAAGGACGACGGCCAAGCCGTCAGCACCGAAGGCGTGACCCCGTTGGCCATCGTGGCCGACACCAGCATCATCATCAAGGCCCCCTACCGGCTGCTGGCCGCCGGGTGCGCCGATGCCCTATCGAACATCTCGGCGGTCCGCGACTGGGAGCTGGCTCACCGCCTGCGGGGCGAGAACCTCTCCTCCTTCGCCAGCGTCCTGGCCAAGACGGCCGCCGACCTGATCATGGAGTACGCGCCCCAGATCCGACCGAACATCGAGGACAGCGCCTGGGTCGGCGTCAAGAGCCTGATCGTCTCCGGTGTCTCGATGAGCGTGGCCGGGTCCTCGCGTCCAGCCTCGGGCGCCGAGCACAACTTCAGCCACGCACTGGACCAGATCGCGCCCGGCAAGGCCCTGCATGGCGAGCAGGTCGGCCTGGGGACGATCTTGATGCTCCACCTGCACAACGGGCCCTGGGAGCGCGTGCGCAACGTGCTCCGCAGCATCGGGGCTCCGACCACCGCCGAGGCCGCCGGGCTCGAACGCGAGGAGGTCCTCGAGGCCCTGACCATGGCCCACACGATCCGGGACCGGTACACGATCCTGGGCAGCGACGGCTTGACCCGCGAGGCGGCCGAACGCCTGGTCGAGGTCACCGGTGTCTGCCCGGCCTAGGCGGCGCTTCTCAGGACAGCGGCAGTTGGGCCATGGGCCTCGCTACAAGCACAGCCGCGGGACCGGTGGCGCGGTCAGGGGCGGTCTCGCGGTTCGAACCAACCCCCTCCGAGGCAAGCCCGCCGGGGGTTGGTTGAACGTCTCAGGACAGGGGCCCCGACGGCGAGCACACACCATCCCCAGGCCGGAGGTCGCTCGACGAGATGGACCGCGACCGCCGGGTGCTCACGAAGCCCCTCTGCCGCACGAGGGCTCCGGGGCTTCGTGGCACGTCTGAACCGGCCAGCAGCTTCGCTAGGTTGAGCTGGCCGGTGGAGAAGCGCCGCCTCGCGGACTCGAACCGCGGACTACTCGGTTAACAGCCGAGGGCTCTGGCCAACTGAGCTAAGGCGGCTTGGGGGCCAGCGAACGTCGACATGGATAAAAAGGCTTCGAGTGCCAGGGAGGACCCTGGCGCTCGGTGCAGCCTCGTCGGATCACCGGCCTCGGAGGTCACCGCAGGCCCGATGGGGCCTCGGGTCCGACCTCACTCGGCGACCCTGCGGAGCTCCTCGACGGTCTCCTGCATGGAGGTGAGGATCTCCTCTAGCTTCGGGATGAACTCCGTGACCAGGTCGGTGGTCCGGGCACCCATGGAGGTGGGCTCGATCAGGCCCTCGTCCTCGAGGACGCGCAGCGAGTAGCGGACCTTGTGCTGCGGGTACTCGGTCAGCTCGGAGAGCTTGATGATGCCCACCGGCTCGTGCTCCTTGACGAACTTCAGGATGCGGATGTGCCGGCGGAGCAGCTCCTGCTCCTCCTGGAAACGACCGGTCAGGGAGGCCTCGTCGCCGGAGACCTGCTCGGCGTCATCATCAGAGGATCCCCGCTTGGCGGTCTTCTCGTCCCAATCGGGAGACGGTGTCATGGTCGGCCCATGCGCATGTCCGGTTTAAGTGCTTCTCCCGCCGCCTCATCGGTGGTCGAACGAGGCACAGGAAAGGTTAAGGGAACGGATGCCAAGCGCCGGCTGATGCGACGGCTGGCCGTTCTCCTGACGCTCGTGCTCTTCGCACCAGCGCTCACCGGATGCTTGGGAAGCGATGAGGACCTCAGCGAGACCAACGCTGGGCAGGACGCCCTCCGGTTGGATCACGTGCCGCCCGGTGCCACGCTGGAACGCACCGACGAGGGCCTGCGGATCCTCTGGGAGGACCTCCAGCTCCCCCTCGACCAGGAGATCGAGATCCCCGAGGGGACGACGATGGTCCGGATCACCGCCGAGCTTGGTGAGAACGCGTTGCCGTACGTCCACCTCTCGAACGCCGACACCGGCCGGCGACGCTGCAACGTTCCCTACTACCAGGACGGCTGGTTCGAGCGTACCACCGGCTCGATGAGCTGCGCCGGCCTGGCCGTGGTCGACACGCTGCCGACCAACTGGACGGCCACCGTCCGCGCCCCGGCCACCAGCGACCCTGTCACCGGCGAGACCAGCTACCCGGTGGCCGACCTGGTCACCGTCGAGCTCATCGATCGGCCCCTGGACGGGATCGCAGCCCAGGTGAACCTCGGCAACCTGAGCATGCCGACCCACGCCATCCAGGAGCCCGAGCAGGTGACCATCGAGAGCTTCGATGGCACCGAGCTCTACGCCGAGGTCACCCTGCCCGAGGGCGAGGGTCCCTGGCCTGTGGTGATCTCCTCGAGCCCGTACAACGGGCCAGCCCACAGCGCCGGCGAGCCGTCGATGTGGGAGTACTTCGTCAAGGACTGGGCCAAGCGCGGGTACGCTGTGGTGTCGGCCGATGTCCGAGGCACCGGCCGCAGCGGGGGCTGCATGGAGGTCTGGGGCGAGAACGAGCAGGGCGATCAGAAGGTCCTGGTCGACTGGGCTGCCGAGCAGCCCTGGAGCGACGGGAACGTCGGCTTCTACGGCCAGAGCTACGTCGGCACGACCCCGGTCGAGGCCGCCGTCCAGACCCCTGAGGCCCTCAAGGCGATCATCGCCGTCGCCCCGGTCAACAACGCCTACGACGACTGGCACTTCGGTGGCGTCCCCAACGGCGAGAACCTGCTCAGCCCGGCGGCCTACCAGGCGACCACCGGCGGGACCAGCGATCTAGAGACCCAGGACCCGCTGCAGGGCGCCCTGCAGGCGGCCAACGGGTTGTGCGATCCCACCCTGAGCGCACGAGCCAACGACCCGCGAGCGGTGTACGACGAGTTCTACGAGGTCCGTAACTTCAGCGAGCGCGCGGGGAACATCGAGGCCGCCGTGCTCTACACCCACGGGTTCGAGGATGTCAACGTGAAGAGCGCCATGGCCATCCCGTTCTTCAACGCCATCGATGCCCCCAAGCTCGCTCTGCTAGGCCACTGGGTCCACCAGCACCCGGTCCGGGCCGACCAGGAGCTGATGTTCCTGGCCTGGATGGACCACCACGTCAAGGGCAAGGACATGGGCCTGGATGGCCTGCCAGCGGTCGACGTCGTCACCGGCGACGGCACCCACCGCACGGCCGACGCCTGGCCCCCGGAGGACCCCACGCACACGAACCTCTACCCTGACCTCTCGGCCGGCGAGCTCAGCCCGCAACCGACCGACGGTAGCGCCACGATCCTCCTGGACAGCACCGGCGCGTGGACCGGCACGACCGGCGAGGGCGACCTCGTCTTGGAGTCCGAGGTCCCCGAACCCCTGCACATCGCCGGCGCGCCCCGGCTCAACCTGGCCGCCGAGCTGCAGGGCAGCGGCAACGCCCACGTGGCCGCCTTCCTGTACGACGCGGGCCCCAACGGGACCGATCTGGTGACGTTCGGCATGGCCAACCTGGCCCACCGCAACGGGCACGACGCCTACGAGCCGGTGCCGCCGACCGAGGTCGTCACGATGGGGCTGCCCTTCGTGCCCACCGAGCGCGTCATCGAGCCGGGCCACACCCTGCGCCTGGTCGTCCGGGCCGTGCACAGCGACGACTGGGCCAGCCTGGCTGGCGCCGGTCCCGTGGGCGCAGGCGGCGCCGAGCCCGGGCCGGCTGGGTTCCTGACGATCCACGCCGGCCAGGACGGTACCGAGCTGCAGCTCCCGCGGGCCCCGGCCGAGGGGATCGCCCCGCTGCCCATGACGGCGGACCACTGACCTCCACAGCTAGGTCCAGGGTTCGCCGACGAGACACGCCCTGACGCCGCAAAGCACAAGATGGGGCCCCGGCGTCAGCGCCCCCCATGGACGAGGAGGCGATCCCGTACGCGACCATCACCTTCCTCGTCCTGATGGTCTGTGTCGCCTGGCTGGTCACGGGGTTCATCCCCACCGAAGCCAGCCTCTCGGGGCTCTGGTGGTCCCGGGAGGCGATGGCCGATGGGGAGTGGTGGCGCCTGGCCACCAGCATGTTCGCCCACGGCGGCATCCTGCACTTGTTGTTCAACGGCATCGCCCTGCTCTCGATGGCGCCCCTCGAGCGACGCCTCGGGACGGCCACGTTCGCCATGATCTTCCTGGGCGCCGGGGTCGGCGGCGGGCTGGCCCACGTCATGACCAGCTCGATCCCGGCCGTCGGGGCCTCGGGGGCGATCTTCGGCCTCCTGGGCGTCATCCTCGTGTTAGCGCCTCGGATGGAGCTGGGCTTGATGGGGATCCCGATCCCCGCCATCGTGCTGCTGCCGCTGTACATGAGCGCGGTGCTCTTCGTCCCGGCGCTCTCCGAGATCCCGATCGCCCACTGGGCCCACCTGGGCGGCATGTTCGTGGGCATGGCCGCCGGCATCGGGCTCCGACCACGCCAGGCCCTGGTGCACCTGATCTACGTGGGTCTGTTCTTCCTGGCGACCAGCGCCCTGGTCAGCGCGATCCAAGCTACCGCCTGGCGGGCCTGGCTCCAGCAGGTCCAGACCGAGGGGCTGCTCCCGGCCGTGGTCGACCTCTGGCCGGTGTGGCTGCCGGTGATCGTGATCCTGATCCTCCTGGAAGCGTTGCGCCGTGAGGAACGTGATGATGCTCGGACGGGTGGGTGAGCCGCCACCCTCTCCACGCAGGGACCTTTTTAGGCCCTCAGGTTGTGCCCGTGCCTGGAGGCTGTCCACTTGCGAAGATACCTAGCCGTCGCTGCCATCGTCGCGCTGCTCGTGGCCCCGCTACCGGTCACGGGTCTGCTCGATGGTGGCGACACCCCTGATGCTCTGCCGAAGACCGTGACCGTCGTCCGCGACGAGTTCGGCGTCCCCCACATCTACGCCGACTCCGAGCGTGGCCTCTGGTACGCCAACGGGTACGTCCAGGCCCAAGACCGGCTCTGGGCCATGGACCTGCTGCGCCACCTCGGCTACGGGGAGGGCGCCAGCGTCGTCGGCCCCGGCGGTGGGATCCTGGAGATGGACCTCAACACCCGGCGCAACCTGTACAACGAGACGCAGCTCCGGGCCCAGATGGAGCAAGCCCAGGCCGAGTCGCCGGCGTTCGTGGCAGCCGTCGAGGCGTTCACCGAGGGCGTCAACCGGGCGGCCGCCGAGATGCACGCCAACGGGGAGCTCCCGGCCGAGTTCCCGGCGCTCCAGCACAGCTGGCACGAGTGGAAGCCCATCGACACCGTCGCCGTGGCCACGTTCCTGCTGGCTGAGTTCGGCAACGGTGGCGGCGGCGAGATCTCCAACGCTAAGGTCCTGGGCCAGCTCGAAGCCGAGCTGGGCAGCATCGAGAGCGGGGAGACCGCCGAGACGGCGTTCACCGACCTGCTCTGGGGATCGACCGGTGACACGTACGATACCATCCAGGACAAGACCATGGCCGAGCTCGGCATCGAAGCACCCCAGTCCGGCCCCAAGGACCTGGATGCGATCCCGGCCGCTCAGCTCGAGGCGACCCGGCAGGCCCAGGCCGCCGGGACCTTCGGCCTGAGCGCCGAGGAGGCCTCTGTGGTCGATGCGGTGTCGGACACCGGCTTCTACGCTGGCGAGGACATCGAGTTCACGTGGGGCTCCAACGCCCTGATCGTCTCCGCCGAGCTGGCCGAGGGCGGTCAGGCCCTGGTCGGTGGCGGCCCGCAGATGGGCTACTTCAACCCGCAGATCCCCTACGAGGTGGGCCTGCACGCCCCCGGCATCGAGGCCGAGGGCATGGGCGTGACCGGCGCGCCCGGCGTGATCATCGGCCGGATGGCCAACTTCGCGCTGACGGTCACCAGCGGCATCAGCGACCAGACCGACATCGTCGGCCTGCCCGCCGCCGAGGACGCCGGTGACCGCGCCTACACGTGGGACGGGGAGGTCCAGCAGCTCGACTGCCGGAACGAGACCCACCGCCTGTTCACGCCGCCGGCCCTCTACGACCCGGCCTCGGGCCAGGCACCGGTCCGTTTCGTCGAGCAGGAGGTCTGCTTCAGCCAGGCCGGGCCCATCGTGGCCGTCTCCCCCAGCGCCGAGGACCCGGAGATGTTCTTCGCCAAGAAGACCAGTTCCCGGATGCAGGAGGTCAGCTCGGCGGTCTCCTGGCTGTCGGTCAGCCAGCGGGACAACCTGGAGGACTTCCGCGGCGTGTTCGACGACTTCGCGTTCACGTTCAACTTCCACTACGTGGGCGAGAACGCGGCCGGTGAGGAGGTCGCCTGCTACCACCACGTCGGCCTCCAGCCGATCCGGCACAACGACCTCGACCCCCGGCTGCCGACCCCG
>CAYXGD010000034.1:0-15165 GCA_964464425.1 uncultured Thermoplasmatales archaeon | reverse complement strand
GACAGCGGGCTGCTGATCGAGTAGAAGTTGAGGTCCTTGTAGCTGAAGTGGTTGGGCATCTGCCGGCCCTCGATGGGGTCCTTGGCGTTGCCGTAGCACTGGTGGATCATCGAGGCGATCGAGGCGCCGCGGTAGGCGGCCACGCCCAGGTCCCGGTAGTGCGGGAAGTACCAGTCGCGGTCCTCCAGAGCGGCCCCGAAGCCGACGTGAGCGGCCTCCTGTCCCTCCGAGCCGATGTAGAAGTTGATCCGGCCCTGCCGCTGGAGCTTCATGCCCCGCTCGTTCATGATGCGGGCCGTCAGCATGGCCTCGTACATGCGCTTGAGCTTCTCCTCGGGGATCTCCGGCACCTGGCCCTTGGCCTTGCCGTCGTCCTCCAGGACACGTTTGATGTCGACGCTTGCCATGGTATGCTCCTCTGTTTCACGCGGCGGAGGCCTCGCGGCGCTCCTCGATGACGTTCTTGATGTAGAACTCGCCGGCCTTGTAGGACGAGCGGACCAGGGGTCCGGAGGCGACGTACCGGAAGCCCATGGCCTCGCCGGCCTGCTCGTACCGGTCGAACTGATCGGGTGAGACGAAGTCGGCCACCTTCAGGTGGCGGGGTTGCTGGGTCGGACGTAGGTACTGGCCCAAGGTCAGGAAGTCGCAGCCGACGTCCCGGAGGTCCTGCATGGCCTCGAGGACCTCGTCCTCGGACTCCCCGAGACCGAGCATCAGGCTGGACTTGGTGAACATCGGCTGGTCGTGGGCCTCAGCGGTGTAGGCCTTGGTGTGCTCGAGGACACCCAAGGACTGGTCGTAATCGGCCCGGGCGTCGCGCACGGTGGGGGTCAGCCGTCGGACCGTCTCCACGTTGTGCGCCAGGACGTCGGGCTTGGCGTCCAGGACGACCTCGAGGAGCTCATCGCGTCCCTGGAAGTCGGGGATCAGGAACTCGATGAGCGTGCCCGGGCACCGGTCCTGGATAGCCTCGATGCACGACGCGATGTGGTGGGCGCCCTGGTCGGGGATGTCGTCCCGATCGACCGAGGTGACCACGACGTAATCCAGGTCCATGGTCTCGATGGTGGTCGCCAGCTTCCGGGGCTCCAGGGCGTCCAACGGGGCCGGTTCCTTGGCGGTCTCCACCGAGCAGAACCGGCAGCCGCGGGTGCACGTGTCCCCCATGACCATGAACGTGGCCGTGCCGCCGCTCCAGCATTCGCCGATGTTCGGGCAGCGGGCCTCCTCGCAGACGGTCGCCAGCCCACGCTCGGACTTCATCTCCTTGATCTTCTGGTACCGCTCCCCACCAGGGGGCCGGACCTTGATCCAATCCGGGAGGCGACGACCGTTGGAGCTGGCTGCCACGATGGCGTCCAATGGGCACGCCATAGAAAAGCGTTAGCCGCGGGTCACGCCCTGGTTGCAGGGAGCTCAGCGGTGCTCGAGCCAGTCGCCGATGAACACCCCTCCGACGAAGAGAGCGACCAGGAGCACGAAGCTCAGCGCCATGGCCACGAACCCGAAGGCGCCGCCGAAGAGGCCTGCACCCAGCAGGATCCCGATCACGGCCAGGATCGCGGCGATCACCAAGCCCCACTTCAGGCCCGCCTTGAGGATCTCGCTCTTGTCCTGGCGGCCCTCCTTGAGGTAGCCGTAGGCGGTCCCGGCGACGAGCGTGAGGAGCTCCCATCCGAAAGCCATCACGCCCATACGCGTCCGTGACGGAGATAAGGCTTGCGGCAAGCGTTTCGAACCATCCCAGGACCTCTGGGTCGAACGGCAAGCCTCATGTCCTGAGCCACCCCTCCACCAGGCGTGTTCCGTCCCGAGTTCGCCGCCGTGTGCGATACCTGCGGGGCCACCACCATGTGGTTCAAGGCCAACCGCATGCGCCAGGCCGAGGACGGGCCTGTCGTCGAGAAGGGGTACAAGTGCGCCGACTGCGAGACCTTCGAGGAGAAGGTGCTCGACAGCCGGGGCCGGATCTGGGAACGTGGCTGACCAGCGACGTCCCAGGGTCACCGGTGTGGGGGGGGGTCACGGTCCCATCGCCGCCGACACCCTGGTAGGGGTGGACCTCCAGGAGGACCCGTGAGCTCGACAGCCGGGCCCTGATGGGGCAACGTTGAAGGACGCGATGGGGACTGGCCGCGCTGATGACCCCCGAACCGCCGGAGACGGACGATCCCGGATCTGGCGACATGGACGACCAGGACCCCCAACAGGCACCCCCGCCGGAGCCCGAGGCGCCAGCCGAGACCCCGCCCGGGGCTCCTGACGGTGAGGCTGTGCACACCGACCTACCGGCGGAGATCGAGGACAACCCCGAGCTGCGGATCGTGGAGCTTGAGGAACGGGTCCAGGCGCTCACCGACCGGGTCCAGGAGCTCGAGGATCAGGTCGAGCATCGCACCAACCAGTTGGCCCGCGTCCAGGCCGACTTCGAGAACTACCGCAAGCGGGTAGCCAGGGAGAAGGACGAGCTCGAACGGGACACCCGAGCCGAGATGGTCGGCCTCCTTGCCGATGTGCTCGACGACCTGGGCCGCGCAGCCGAGGCGGCCGAAGGCCACGACAAGGTCCTCGAAGGCCTCCGGATGGTCGACAAGCGGATCACCAAGCGCCTGGACGAGCTTGGCGTGGTCCGCATCGAACCCGAGGCCGGCGACGAGCTTCGGCCCGAAGCCCACGAGGCCCTGATGACCGTGACCACGGACGACGTGCCGGATGGGACCGTGGCCGCCTGCCTGCAACCCGGCTACGAGATCGATGGCAAGCTCGTCCGACCGGCGCTCATCCAGGTCGCCCAAGCGCCCGAGGACGACGCGTAGGTCCCCCGCGAGCTCGGCCGCTCTCAGGGCCTCCGGCCCTTCGACCCGACCGAACCCTCGCGTCGCTAGGGCTCGGGTTCGGTCCATCTCGAGGCTCGAAGCCTAAGCGTACTGGATCGGGTCAGCGCATCGTGACTGGACGCTCACCCCGGCATGCATCGCGCCGGGGCGGGGCGTCCAGATCTGGCCGAGCACCGCTCGGCCGCTCTCAGGGCCTCCGGCCCTTCGATCCGCCCGAACCCTCGCGTCGCTGGGGCTCGGGTTCGGTCTATCTCGAGGCTCGAAGCCTAAGCGTACGTCATCGCTTCGAGCCTCTCGACCCGCTCGTCCATGGGCGGGTGCGTGCTGAACAGCTTGGTCAGCTTCCCGCCGCTGAACGGGTTGGCGATGAAGAGACTGGCATGCGCCGGGTTGCCGCCCTCCATGGGCTTGGCCTTGTTACCCCTGTCGAGCTTCTTCAGGGCGCTGGCCAGGGCCCGCGGGTTGCCGGTGAACTCGGCCCCGCGCTTGTCGGCGCGGAACTCCCGGGTCCGGCTGATCGCCGTCTGGACCAACATCGCGGCGATCGGGGCGGTCACCGCCAACAGGATCAAGATCGGGAGAGCCTGACGTGCGTCACGGCCCCCGAAGATCCCCTGCCACATGGCCATGCGCACGGCGAACCCGATGGCGGCGGCCAGGGTGCTGGCCACGGTCATGACCAGCATGTCCCGGTTGTGGATGTGAGCCAGCTCGTGGGCGGCCACGCCCTCCAGCTCCTCCTCGTCGAGCAGGTTCATGATGCCCGTCGTGAAGGCGACCTTGCCGTTCTCCGGGTTGCGGCCGGTAGCGAAGGCGTTGGGCGTGTCGCTGTCGATGACGTAGATCTCCGGGCGCGGGAGGCCAGCTTGGACGGCCACGCGGTTGACGATCCTGTGGAGAGCCGGAGCCTCGGCCTCGCTGACCTGCTTGGCCCGGTAGGCCTTGAGGATCATCTTGTCGCCCCAGAACAGGGTGATCACGTTCAGGGCGCCTGCGATCAGCAGGAAGATGACCATGCTGGAGTACGGGTCGCCGGTGAAGATCCCACCGACAAGGAACCCGATGATCGCGAACAGGACGAGCATGCCCAGGAACAGGCCGCCCGTCTTGAGCGAGTTGCCCACGGTCGACATCGAGCCGGGATGAGCTGGGTGCGCTATTTCAACCTTGTGTAGGCCGGGTGGAACGTTGCCGAACAGCTCCTGGGCCCGCTGCCAGCCTACTCGTCGCCGGAGAGGTCCTCGTAGCTGGACCAGAACCGCTGGAGCGCCGTGATGTTCCCTGCCACGGCGATCCAGAGCATCGCCAAGGAGACGAGGTTGAACCCGTAGGGGATCTGGTAGGTCGTCATCTCGAGGCCGACCTGGAGCAGGGGGGCGATGAACAGGATCAGCATCCGGTCGGCGCGGCCCACGAGACCACCGTAGTCCCGCCCGGCGCCGACGGCCTGGGCCTGGGTACCCATGTAGCTTGTGAGGAGGGTCCCGGCGATGGCCCAGATGCCGATCTCCAGGGGGACCCACGGTGAGAAGCTGAGGCCCAGGAGCAATGCGACGTCGGCGAACCGGTCGAAGGAGTGATCCAGGTAGTCCCCCAAGGCGGTGGCCTGGTCGGTCATGCGGGCCAGGACGCCGTCGGCCGAATCCAGGAACGCGCCGATCGCCAGCAGGCCTGCCCCCAAGGCCAACAACCAGACCCGGGTCGGGCTCGAGTAGAAGAACGTGACGGAGGCGGCCAGGGTGATGACCATCGAGACGGCGGTCACCTCGTTGGGGCCGATGCCTCGACGAGCGCACCACGCTGCCACCGGGGTGACCGTGCGTTCGAACCGGCCGCGGTGTTCGTGGAGCGTCATCCCGTGTGCTCTCCCATCAAGGTGTGGGACCAGTCGACGCCTCCGAGAGGGTGGAGGCTAGGCGAGGTCACGTCCTCCCCGTTGAAAAGGGCCGCGATATGGGAGGCGGCCTCCTGGGGCTCCAGGCCGGTGGTGTCCAGCTCCCAGGCCGGCGTGGTGTCGACCTCGGCGGTGATGGCGTCGAGGATCTCAGCCATCACGTTCTCCTCTACCTTGGCCGGCGGCCACCCGCGAGTGGCCAGGCGCTCGCGGAGCTGGTCGGGATGGCACCGGAGCACGACGACCAGGTCCGGGTCGCAGTGGTGGGCCAGGCCGCCCTCGACCACGACGGCCTCGCTCCCGCGGGTGGCCAGGGCGTCCCGGGCGCGGTCGTGGAGGAGGCCCTCGTCGACGATGTCCGCCTCTCGCGCATCGTCGCGACCGGCGATGGCGTCGACCGCCGCGGCCAGGTCGTTGGCGGAGACGACGGTGAAGATGTCCGGCAGCTTGGCGGCGATGGTGGTCTTGCCGGTGCCGGGGGTGCCCGTGATGGCCAGGACGCGCATGGCGGGCCTCTCAGGTCCCCGAGGCGCGTTTGAGGGCAGCCTCGACGAGCCCTCGGAACAGGGGTGCGGGGTCACCGGGGCGGCTCTTGAACTCGGGGTGGAACTGGGAGCCGACGAAGTACGGGTGGCCGGCGAGCTCGAAGATCTCCATCCGGAGGCCTGTGGGGTCCCTGCCGGTGAACTCGAGGCCGGCCTCGACGATCTCGTCGCGGAAGTGCGGGTTGACCTCGTAGCGGTGACGGTGGCGTTCCAGGATCAGCTCGGCACCGTAGAGGTCGTGTGCACGGGACGTCTCGGTGATGCGGATGGGCGTGGCACCCAGGCGCATCGTGCCGCCCTTGTCCTCGATCTCCCGTTGCTCGGGGAGGAGGTCGATGACGGGATGGTCGCTCTCGATCCCGAGCTCGTCGATGAGCTCGGCCGAGGTGGCGTCCTCGAACCCGACGACGTTGCGGGCGAACTCGACGACGGCCAGCTGGAACCCGTAGCAGATGCCCAGGAACGGGACGTTGTTCTCCCGGGCATGTTCGATCGCCTGGATCTTGCCTTCGGTCCCCCGGGAGCCGAACCCGCCGGGGACCAGGACCCCATCGAGGCCCTCGAGCTGGGAGAGATCCCCGTCGTCCAGCTCGTCGCTCTCGATCCAACGGATGTTGACCCGGGTGGAGAGCTCGCTGCCGGCATGGACGAAAGCCTCCTGGATGCTCATGTACGCGTCCGTGAGGTCGGTGTACTTCCCGACCACGCCGATGTCGACGGTGTGGCTGGGCTCCAGGAAGCCGTCGAGGAAGCGCGTCCAGCCCTCCAGGTCGGGCTCGTCGGCCTTGGCCTCGAGGTTCAGGCGCTTGAGCAGCCACCGGTCGACGCCTTGCTCGTTCAGGAGCAACGGGACCTGGTACTTGTTCTGGACGTCGTGGGCCGAGATGACGGCGTCCGGCTCCACGTCGCAGAACAACGCGATCTTCTCCCGGGTCTCGTCCTCGACAGGCTCGGGGCAGCGACAGACGATCATGTCGGGCTCGACGCCGGCGGCCTTGAGCTCCTTGACCGAGTGCTGGGTCGGCTTGGTCTTCTGCTCGCCGACCGGACCAAGGATGGGGACCAGGGTCGTGTGAAGGAAGACGACGTTGTTGTGGGTGTGGTTGCGGTGGAGCTGGCGCAAGGCCTCGAGGAACGGCATCGACTCGATATCCCCCACGGTCCCGCCGACCTCGACCAGACAGACGTCGGCACCGCTCTTCGCAGCGACCGATTCGACCTGCTCGCGGATCTCGTTGGTGACGTGGGGCACGATCTGGACCGTCTTGCCCAGGTACTTGCCTTGGCGCTCCTTCTCGATCACCGACCGGTAGACCTTGCCGGTGGTGATGTTGTTCTCCCGTGTGATGTTGATGTCGAGGAACCGCTCGTAGTTGCCGAGGTCGAGGTCGACCTCGCCACCGTCCTCGAGCACGAAGACCTCGCCGTGCTCGAAGGGGTTCATGGTCCCTGCATCGCAGTTGACGTACGGGTCGATCTTCACGGCTGTGACGCTCAGGCCTCGGGATTCCAGGAGGGTCCCGATGGACGAGCTCGTGATGCCCTTGCCCAGCCCGGAGAGAACACCGCCCGTGACGACGATGAAGCGCGTCTGTGTCACGGGAGCAACGCTAAGGGGTTCTTCGGTAAAGAGGTTCCCATCGGGTGACCTGGCAGGTCATGCTACCGTGCCGCAGGCATCGCCGCCAGCTCAGGCGTGGTCGAAGGGGGTCAGCACGGTGCTGGCGAAGATGCCGCCGTCATCGGTGCCACCCTCGAGACCACCTTGCGGGGCGTCGAGGTTCGCGGTGACGTAGGCGCCGAGCGGGGCTTGCGGACCATCGGCGGCAGACGTCGAGGCCGCGTCCGCATCGGCACGGACCGTGAGTTCCAGCTCGATCATCTGGTCGCACAAGGCGGTGCACTCGAACGTCGCCGGTGTGACCACGGTGACGTCGGCGGCGACCCCGGTCTCACGGCTGCTGGCCTCGTTGAGGATGCCTGTCCCGCTTCCCCAGATGATGCAGTCGCCGTTGATCCGCGGGTTGGTGGGATCAGCGGTCGAGATGCGGCAGCCATCCTGAGCCTGGTGCCCACTCTCGCTTCCGTAGTCGCCGCCGTCGGCGAGGGTCGACGGAACCAGAGGCGCGAAGACGAGGAGGATGACCAGGGTCGCTGTCAACAGCCGCATCGGATCGGTCCTACCATCCCGGCCAGGGGTCTTAAGCCCTTTGTCGCCCCGGCCTCGGGTGGTGCCCCCGAGATCGGTGGATCGTGGCTGTCCCCCATCTATCCCCTCGAAATGATTATACTGGCACCGTGCCATCACGTGACCGGCCGTCCGGTGGGAGGTTTGGCTCGAACACAGCGCGCCCCCCGCGTGACGGCCGAGAGGATCAGACGTGGGCCGCCTGAACCCTGTGGTGGGAGGCATCATCCTCCTGCTCATGTTGGCAGTCGCCCCCGCAGCCAGCGGCGCGGCTGCCGACGGGTTCGTACGAGGTGCTCCGCCGATCCATCTCGACGGGACGGTGACCGGGGGAACCCTGGATCCGACGATCCACATCACGAACCCCGACCTGGGGATCCCGGATCGACCCATCACCCTCTGGTTCGATGAGCTCGTCATCACCCAACGTAACTTCGATGCTGAGGTGGTCCATACCGATACGCCCGTCGTCGGCCCGCTCTCGTACGAGGCGACGGGAGAAGCCGATGAGACGGTCCACCGGTTCGAGAACGTGACGGTCGAGATCTCAGCTGTGGGCCGGGACGCTGACGTCCTCATCGCGGCAGGCGAGGAGGGCGGGCTATCGGCCTCGTTCACAGAGATCGAGGGGAAGGTCCAGGCCGGTGCGAACGGCTCGGGCCTGAAGGTCCTCGATGGGTACCGGAAGAACGTCGGGGAGACCAGGGCGGGGGATCAGCCCGCGTTCGAGTACACCTACAACCTCACCGGGCCCGTCGTGAGCCTCGAGGCCCTCCACGCCTTCCGGCTGGCCGGCCCGGCCGAGGGCTACATCTGGGATGCCCACGTCCAGATCCGCAACGAGACGGCGGAGCTGGCGAGCTTCAACACCGGCTACCGCTCCGAAGAGGACCCGACCGACAGCCGCCGGTCCGAGCACTACGAGTACCTGCTCCTCGACGGCGAGGGGATGGCCACCGAGATCCTGCCCGGCGGCCTGACCGCGTCCCTCGTGGCACCGGCCATCGGGCTCGACCTCGTCGGGACCGTTACGATCCGGGAGGTCAGCGGTTCCTTCAGCGCGGGGGACGACCTCTTCCGCGCCGACAACGAGCCCACCGCGCGCCTGGAAGGCAACCTCTCGCTGGACCTGACGCCGACCGAGGGCCCGTCGGCATCTGGTGCGACCGGAGAGGCCCCCCGCCTGACCGTCGCCCTGGCTGGCGATCTCACCGAGGTCAGCCTGACCCCGGTCGCCAAGGACGCCTTGATCCCCGGTGGTGCCGCGACGGTGACCGCCGGCGGCGCCACCCTCGTCGGTCTGGCCGCGGCCTGGTACATGTTCGGGGCCAAGGGTGCCTCGGTCGGCGCCCTGCTCGCACGGCCGCGCGAGGAAGAGGAGGAGGCCGCGGCAGCCGACGCCAGCGAGGGGCACGGGGTCGCTGTCGCCCACCTCGAACGTCCCGGCGACCTGCTCTTCGACCCTGACCGCTTCACGCTTTACCATCTCATCGGGTCGCAGACGGGCCTGACCGCGGAGGAAGCTCGCCGGGAGACCGGCATCGAGCACGCCGCGGAGGCCCTCGAGCTGCTGACCGACCACGGGTTGCTGGTCCCGATGACCGAGGACCCGCGGCGGTACTGCCTGCCCGGCCAGGTCACCGAGACCCAGGCGGCCCAGATCGCCTTCCTCCGCGAGGCCGACACGTTGCCGGTCGCCAAGGTCCTGGCGATGCACGGGCTGATGCCGGAGGACCGGCTGCTCGAACGCGTGAGGAAGGCGCGGGACGGCTTGCCGCGGCACAAGGCGCGGCGAGCGCTCGATGGGCTCGTCCGTCGCGACCTGGCGATCCGTGAGATCGGCGAGGATGGCCCGGTCGTCGATCCGTCCCACGCGCTCTACGAGTGCCTCGAGCTCGTCGGGCAACCTGTCCTGAAGGCTTGAGGATCGAGGCCCAGGCACCCTTTTCCCGGAGCTACCTCTGCATCGACCAGCGTGGGGGCTGCCTGCCCAGACAGGTGTTGTGGTCACGCAGCCCGGTGGCTATCGCTGCGCGAGGCTGGTCCGAGGAAGCCATGCGGGTCCCCAGCCGGATGGCTGGGTCATCTTGCGGGGTTGGACCGGGCCGTCTACCGGCGGACGCCGACCTCGGGCTCGGTGGCCTCGGGGTTGGGGTCGCTGGCCGGCTCAACGATCTGGATGTTAGGCCGGACCAACTTGACGTAGAACTGCCCATCGCGCTTGCCGAGCTCCACGACATCTGCCTCGGCCATGGTGTGGACGTGGTGCTTGACGGTCATGTAGTTCAGCGGCTTGGGCAGCGACTGGGTCGCCAGGTGGACGAGGTCGGCCAAGAAGACATCCTCGTGCTCCTGGAGGATCCGGTAAAGGTGCACCCGGTTCGGGTGAGAGAGCGCGGTGCAGATCTCAGCGACGGCCTGTGGGTCCCTGACCTCCATCGCGCCGGTATCCGACGGAGGAGATATAACTCCATCGACGCCACGTCGCGGACTAGCCTATCCGGCCGGGCAGACGACCAACGGATGCCGGGCCCGTCGACAGCGCCGATCTTCTCGCGCTACCCGGCTTGGGCGTGGTCGGCGTGCCAATCGCGGCCCTCTGTCCAGGTGTACTCGCCCTGCCATCCCTGCTTGGCGATGCGGGCCACCGCGTCGAGGAGGCGGTCGACCTCCTCGGCGGTGTTGTAGACGCCCAGGCTGGCCCGGACGGCCCCGGGGAACCCGGGTTCGCGGGTGCTTCCACCTTCGCGCAGGTGCTGACGCAACCCTTCGACCTCCTGGCCGATGCCGAGGAGGCGGACGAGGTAGGGATGGGCGCAGAAGCAACCGTTGCGGGTAGCGATCCCGAACTCGTTGTCCAGGATCGTGGAGACCAGGCCGTGGTGGACGCCCTCGACGGTGAACCCGATGGCCCCGACCCGGTCCTCGACCGGGGCATCACCCAGCACCGTGACGCCAGGGATGGCCTCGAGGCCCGGGACCAGCAGCTCGAGCAGCTGGAGCTCGTGGTGGCGGATCTGCTCCATGCCGATCCCGCGTAGGAAGTCGAGCGCCGAGCCCATGGCCACGGCACCGGGAACGTTGGGCGTGCCCCCCTCGTGGCGGTCGTGCCCGGTGGTCCACAGCACCTCGTCGGTGCCGACCAGCGACACGGTCCCGCCACCGGGCCGGTAGGGCGTGGCCTCGTCGACCAGATCCTGCGGCGCGACCAGGAAGGCCGAGCCCATGGGCGCGTAGGCCTTGTGGCCAGCGGCGGCGAAGAAGTCCGGTCCGCCGGTGTCCCCGATCTCGCGGAGGTCGATGGGCAGATGGGCCAGGGCCTGAGCGCCGTCGACGAGCACACGCGCCCCGTACCGGTGGGCCAGGTCGACGACCTCGTCCAAGGGGGGACGGATGCCTGTGACGTTGCTGGCAGCCGACACGGCCACGAGCTTGGTCTTGTACCGGTCGAGCTTGGCCTCGAGATCGGCCAGGTCGAGCTGCCCGTCGTCGCCGACCTCGATGTGGGCGAACGGGCCGCGGGCCCGGTGGGGGAGGTCGTTGGAGTGGTGCTCCATCATCGTGATCAGGGTGTACCCGGGCTCGTCGGCGACCAGGTGCGCGGCCATGTCGAGGGCCCCGGTGGTGTTCTGGGTGAACAGCACCTCCTGATCCGAGCGGGCCCCGACGAAGGCCTTGCACTTCCACCGGACGTCCTCGTAGGCCTCGGTGCTCACGATGGAGAGGTGGTGCGCGCCGCGGTGGACGTTGGCGTAGGCCTCGCGCAGGAACCGATCGTGGGCCTCGATCACGGGCGTGGGCGCGTGGGTCGAGGCTGCGTGGTCGAAGTACGCCAGCGGGAGCTGCTCCCCGGTGATCTCGCTCTTGAGGATCGTCTGGGTGACGGGGAAGGCCTCGCGCACGTCGAGGGTCATGCATCCCTATGAGGTGGCGAAGACCATAAATGCGACCCGGGGTGGCACCCAGCGGCCCGGGAGGGCCTTGGGTCGGTCAGAGCGGTTCCCGCAGGAGCATCCTGGGCGTCCGGACGCCCAAGATATCGTCGCGGAGCACGTCGGGCAGGGCCTCCTCGAGCGACCCCCACGCCATCGGTTCCAGGCGCTCACGCAGCTCCTCCCATGCCTGGAAGCGTCCCTTGCGGACCTCCTGGCCGATCTGGTCGATGGTAGGCCCCCACAGCCCCAGCGGTGCCAGGGGGTGGTCCATGCCGGCCTTGGCCGCCTGACCCCGAGGGTACCGGCTGGTCCCGAACCCGTGGATGTTGTTGAGCAGCTCCAGGACACGGTCCTCCAGCCAGGCCGGCCGTGCCTCGGCGAGCATCTCGGCGACGGTCTCGGCGACCTCGGGCACCCGCTCGTCCGGGGACTTGTGGAGCGTGAACCGGCCGACGATCTCATCGGGTTCGACGCTCTGGCCGGTCTCGACCTCGACGCTGGCGGGCGCCCGACCGAGGTGGAGGCAGGGCTCGTCGGGATCGAGGAGGAGGGTGAGGTCCCCCTTCGGGGTCTCGCGCCAGGGGTGGACGACGACCAGGTGCATCACCGGCGCATGGTGACCCTTGGCCTTAGCCTACTTGGTGATGTGCTCGCTGTGGTCGCCCTGGAGCTGACCTTGGGGGAGCTCGATGTCGAAGACGTGGTAGGCGATGCCTTCGGTGAACGCGATCCCGGGGCCGGCGGCCTCGTGCTCGAAGCTCCATGTCCCGCCGACCTCGGTCGTCTCGAAGACGTTGACCGTCAGGCCGGCGCCCTCGACCGGGAGGCGGGTGGTCTCGAAGGTGGTCCCGTTGGGGCTGGTGGCGACCTCTCGGTAGGCGCCGCCTGCCGGTGCACCGCTGACGACGTCGCCGACGATGCCGGCGAAGGTGACCCGTTGGTAGTCCGAGGAGATCTCGACCTCCTCGACCGGCGGGGCCGGTTGCATGTTCAGGTCGATCACGCTGGCGATCCGACCGTTGACGAACACCAGGTCGTGGCCGTGGGGGACGGTGACGATGCCTTCGTACCCGAAGCCGTGGTCGACGACCTCGTAGGTGATCAAGCCCTCGGCTTCGAAGCTGGAGAGCACACCGAGCGCGGGATCGTACGTGGCCGTGATGTTGGCCCCACAGCAGTACCAGATCTCTGCGGTCCCGTCGGGGTTGGTGGTGACCTGGGCGGTGACCGGGTTGCCCTCGAACTCGGTGTCCCACTCCTTGCCGTCGGTCAGGGGGAAGTCGGCGACGTGGAAGCGGGCGTCGTGGACCTCGTAGGAGAGATCGTCCTGGGCGACCTCCCCGAGACCGGGCACGTGGAAGAGCAGGGCTTCCTTGGCCCACTCGTCCTTGGGTTGCCCAAGCAGGTAGTCTGAGCCTTCGGTGCCGGCCACGACCCGGGTCCAGGTGACGTCGTAGCCGATCAGCGGGCTGGTCATCTTGATGGTCCACCACTCGCCGACCTGCCACTCGGGCGCCGTCTGGAGGGATCGGGTCGGGACATCGGTCGAGCCGGAGCCCGCGCCGTCGGCCTCCTGACCACTGTCCATCTGGCCGCCGTGGTCCATGGCGCCCTCCTCGGCCCCGTCGGGGCTGGCGTTGGAGGCACCAAGCTCGTCCTCGCTTGCTCCCAAGCAGCCTGCCAGGCCTACGAGCAGGGCCAGCAGGATCGTTCCAGCTCGCTTCACGCCCCTTGGACCCTCGGGCCCCATATGAACGTTCGTGTGCATCGCTTGCGCGGTCGCCAGGCGCGAAGGGTACGGAGGGGAAGAGGGCAGAGGACCTACCGAGGTCGACGGTCGACGCGTGCGGTCCTGGGGAGGAGCGTCAGGTCAGGGGCCTGACATCGCGCGTGCCTTGGCGTCTGGCCGGTCCGGGATGCAGGTGGACCGGGGGATGCGGGCCTCGGTAGGCCAGCCGGGCAGAGGGGATGCGGTCGGTGTGCTACCGGATGGGGACGACGAGCGGCAGGGTGGGGCCCTTCGAGCCGTACTCGAACCGCCCACAGGACGGGCAGTCGAACACCTCGTTGGTGCGGCCGGCTACCCGGGTCTTGAGCCGGGCGACCTCGTCGCCGCAGTTCGGGCACAGGCCCTTGCTCGTCGCCAGCTGTCTCGTTCTCGGGTGCACACACCAGGCTGGACGCCTAGGGTAAGAAGCTCTGAGGTTGGGTGGTCGAAGCATCGGCTGGCGGGCCGGTGAGCCTATCACCGGGGATCATCCCGTTCGGTGGGTTCCCCTTGACCCTCCCCGACGGCCCGGTGGCAAGCCACCGCCCAACAACGCTTATGATGGGGGGTCCCGAGTCCTAGGATGATGGTCTCCCGCAGCACCGTGCTCGTGACAGCGCTGGCCCTCCTGGCCCTCCCGTTGGCTGGATGCCTCGGCTCCGAGGATGGGGGTCAGCTCGAGGAGAGCGCTGCTGGACCCGTCGGTGACGATGGCCCAGGCCTCGATCTGAACGGAACCATGGCGTTCCTGGCCTCGACCGTCACGCCAGCGGTCCACTTCGGCCACGGGCTCTACGAGCCGACGATCGACGTGTCCAGCTCCGGCGTGATCTACATCAGCTCGCATACGACCGGCGTGGACACGACCGGTGCGCCCGCCTTCTACAGCACCGACGACGGCGAGACCTGGCAGCAGCTCCCCTTCGCCATGGAGGCCACGCTCCCCGAGCCCGGTCACGGTGGAACCCCGCCGCCCAGCGACGAGATCTTCATCATCACCGGTGATGACGGTCAGGCCTGGGGCGTCGACATCACCCTGGCCACCTTCCCTGTCAACGGCTGGTGCAACGACGGCGCCGAGCACTGCTACCACAACCCGGACGCCTACGACGAGGCGCGCGCCCAGACCGCCCGCGCCGAGGCCGCCTCCGGGCAGGACAGCTCCTGTAGCGTGACCAACCTCAACGATCGGCCCTGGGCGGCCTACGCCAACGGGACCCTCCTGATGGTCAACAACCCCGGCGGCGGCCCGGTCCAGATCGGCGCCATGCAGGTCCCGCCGGCCATGTACGTCGAGACCTGGAACCCGGTGCAGGGTCCGACGTGGAACCTCTGCGCCGGGGAGGGTGGCGGCGGGATCCCGGGCATCCCTGCCATGCGCGAGGACTTGTTCTTCGCCGTCCCGCAGACCCAGGACGATCAGGTCGTCGTGGTCACCGGGAACGCCGAGGACGTCATGACGGTCGAGCAGCGGCCCGTCTTCGAGAACACGAACGTGGGCGTCTCCGCCATCGGCGAGTACGGCCAGGCCGTCTTCGATCAGGAAGGCACCCTCTTCGTGGCCGCCATGAACAACAGCGCCGCAGAGCCCGGCCCGGACGCCGGCGGGATCCACCTGGCGACCAGCACCGACGACGCCCAGAGCTTCACCGAGGCCACCATCGGGTTCGACCGGCCGGTCAGCTCGCTCTACATCGATGGGAACGACCGCGGTCCCGGCGCGATCATCAACTGGGGCCTGGTCGACGAGGAGGGCGGCCCGACGGACTGGTACATCGGCCACCTCCGGATGACCTCCGATGGCACGCCGGTGATCGAGAACGCATCCCTGGCCGTCGAGGATGGCCCGCCCGCCTCCCGGCACATCCAGGGGGCCGCCGTGGGGCCCGACGGTCGCGGTTACATGGTCATGTCCGAGGTCGAAGGCAACGACGACGTGGAGATGGCCCAGAACGCCGGGACCACACCCCTGACCGTCGTGATCCAGCAGGACGG
>CAYXGD010000033.1:0-15756 GCA_964464425.1 uncultured Thermoplasmatales archaeon | reverse complement strand
CCACTACGGTGGCGAGCACGCCTCCAACGTGGTGCTCCCCGAAGGCACCGCACCGGACCGCAGCGTCGAGATCAGCTTGGACGACCCGGGCTTCACCGACCCGATCACGGCCACCGGCACCACGAGCTGGCAGACGACCGTCGACGCCAGCACCCTGGCCACCGGCGAGCACACGATCTACGCTCGCGCCGTCCAGGAAGGCGAGGTCCAGGACCCGCCGGCCAGCGTCGGCATCACGCTCGAGACGCCCGCGCCCGCCGGTCCCACCGCTGACCTGGTGTTCGACACGCACGGGCTCACCGCCGACATCCAGGACGCCAGCCAGGCCGGCGACGCGGCGATCACCGACCGCACCTGGCAGCTGGGCGACGGGACGACCTTCCAGGACGTCACCGCTCTCTCGCACACCTACAGCGAGCCCGGCAGCTACACGGTCATCCTGACCGTCGAGGACGCCGACGGCCGCACCGACCAGGTGACCGCTGAGGTCACCGTCGGTGGTGTCGACGACCACGTCGTCCAGGTCCGCCTGGCCGGACCCGACGGCGAGGCCTTCGGCTGGGACACGGTGGCTGACGGCGACCTTGGCGACGACGGCGACTGGGCCCGCACCTGGGCACCCGGCGCCAACCCCACCGAGGGCACCTACAGCCTGACCGCCCGCATGCTCAACGGCGGCGGCGTCGTGGCCAGCGACGAGGCCACCTACACGGTCGTCGACCCGAACTTCGCGCCGGAGATGGCGCCCGTCGAGGACCACGCGGTCCTCTCCGGCACCACGCTGACCTTCACCGTGGAGGCCAGCGATCCCGACGGCGACGCGCTGACCTACAGCGCGCCCGTCCTGCCCGACGGGGCCACCTTCGACGCTGAGACCCAGACGTTCACGTGGACACCCACCGAGGCCGACCTCGGCGACCACACGGTCCGCTTCGAGGTCACCGACGGCCAAGCCACCGACGCCGAAGAGGCCACCGTCTCGGTGATCGAGACCGCCGCGGTCAACCTCGACACCGGCGCGCACCACGCGTTCATCCAGGACGCCATCGACGCCGCCGGACCCGATGAGACGATCGCGATCGCCGGTGGCACCCACGCCGCCGCGCCCACCGTCGCCGTCGAGGGCTTGACCCTCTGCACGGCCAACGCGGACCTGACCGGCTGCGCCGACACGACCCGAGCGGTCATCGACGCCTCCGGCATCTCGACCACCGCGCTCAGCATCCAGGCCCCCGACGTCACCGTCGACGGCCTGGAGCTGATCTGGGACGGCACCGCCAGCCAGAACGTCCAAGGCATCGAGGTCCAGGGTGACCGGTTCACCCTGACCGACAGCCTCGTCGACATGCGGGGCACGATGACCGAGGACAGCGCCCAGTCGGGCCAGATCTTCGGCATCCGGACGGGCAACGCCGCCGACGTCACCGTCCAGGACAGCACCCTACAGGCCGACCTGTTCGATCAGGATGCCATGCGCATGGACATCGCCAACGGCCTGTACGCCGGCGGCCCCGGTCTGGTGGTCGACGGCACGACGGTCACCGGGTGGGCCAGCAACGGCATCTTCCTCGGCGGCAACGCCGCCGGAGCCACCGTCCAGGACAGCACCGTCACCCAGAGCGGGACCGGCGTGCTCTCCTGCAACGCCGCCGACGTCACGGTGACCGGCACCACCTTCGAGCAGCTGATCACCGGTGTCCAGGTCTGCGCCTCGGCACCCGACGGTGCCGATGCCGACACGGCAGGGATCGTCCTCCGGGAGAACCTGTTCGCCCCGACGATCGAGACCGCCCTGGCGCTCGACGAGCGCGTCCAGGGGGACACCGTCGACGCCCGACTGAACGACTGGAGCGCCGACCGGTTCACCCTGGTCGAGGCACGCGTCCAGGACGACGGCCAAGCCAACACGGTCCAGCTCGTCCCGTTCCTCGTGGACGGCACCCCCGAGCCAGGCCTGGTCCGCATCCAGGAGCAGCCCGATGCCGCCTTCCTGGGCGTCCAGGAGGCCATCGACGCCGCCCTGCCCGGCCAGACCGTGCTCGTCCCCGCCAGCCAGACCACCGCCGAGCCCACGCCCCGGCCCGAGGCCATCACCGTGGCCACCGACGGCGTGACCGTCTGCGGCAGCGTGGCCGGCGGACCGGCCTGCGCCAGCGAGCTGACCGAGGGCCACTTCGAGCTCTCGGCCGCCGAGTGGGCCCCGGCCCCCGGCGACGGCGCCGGCCAAGCCATCCTCTTCGACCTGGACGCCAACGCCGGCCGGTCCACCAGCTACTACCCGGCCACCGGGACCCAGGTCGCCGACATCGAGAGCGTCGCCTTCGACTACTTCATCGAGAGCGGCACGTGCGGCGCCGGTAGCCCGCGGATCGCCCTCTGGATGGACATCAACGGCGACGGCTCCCGCACCGGCCAGGCCAACACGAACGAGACGGCGCTCGTCTACAGCGACGCCTTCCAGGCCGGCGACTGCGCGACCGACGCGTGGGCCCGCCAGGACATGCTGGCCGACGACGACGATGCCCGGTACGTCTGGAACGGCACGACCTACCAGGCCCGCCAGGCCTTCGTCGACGCGGTCACCACCGAGATCCCCGGCCACCAGGTCGACTCGGTGAACATCCAGTGGGACACCGGCAGCGGTCAGATCTACATCGACGACCACACCGTCGACGGCGCGCTGCTCGGCGAGCCGTCTGATGTCGACTGCTACTTCACCGCCGGCACCACCTGCCGGTGGGAAGGCGCAGGCGACCGCACGATCCTGCACGCCCCCGACACCGCCACGACCGTGGCCAACCTGACGGCGACCGGCACCAGCCTGGAGGGCCTGACCCTGCGCTGGACCGGCACGCCCACCCAGGCCATCGCCGGTGCCCGCATCGGCGCCGACGAGGCCCGCGTGGCCAACACGACCATCGAGGTCCAGGGCGGCGGCTGCAGCGCCGAGGACATCACCGCCGGCACCTGCTACGAGCCGGCCGAGACCTTCGGCATCCTCGCCCGCCAGGCGCCCGCCGGCGTCGAGATCGTCGACAACGAGATCCGCGGCGACATCGAGGACGACCGCGGCGAGATCGGCGGCACCACCGGTGTGCGCGGCATCCTGCCCGCCGGCACCATGGAAGGCAACTTCCTGACCGGCTGGGCCAGCCACGGCGCGCTGGTCCGCGGCGACGGGCTGACCGTCGAGGCCAACAGCTTCTTCACCAACATGGTGGGGCTCAAGGTCTGCGACGACTACACCACCCAGGTCCTCAAGAACGAGTTCGTGGGCTCGGCCGAAGGCATCGCGATCACCGAGTGTGGCAGCGGTGAGGAACCGGTCTTCCACGACAACCAGCTCGGCCTGACCAACGCGGTCGCCCTCCACGTGCAGTCCAGCGTCGTCGCCGAGAGCTTCGATGCGACCTGCAACGACTGGGGCGTCTACAACGGCCTGGCCATCGAGGACCGCGTGCAGAACGACGGCACCGAGGTCGAGGTCGACCAGACCCCGTTCACCGGCGGCACCGCCGGCGGCCTCGAGTGCCTGAACGCGCCCTCCGCGGCGTTCACCTTCGAGCCGCAGACCCAGATCACGCGGCTGGACACGGTGAACTTCACCAGCCAGGCTACCCAGGGCTCCAAGCCCATCCTGCTCCACCAGTGGGACTTCGGCGACGACGGTCTCAGCCTGATGGAGGACCCGAGCCACAGCTACGACAGCATCGGGACCTACGAGGTGCGCTACCGCGTCACCGACCTGGACGGCATGATCAGCACCGCGATCCGCGAGGTCGAGGTCGTCAACCTGCCGCCCGCGCTCGAGGACGTCGGCGACATCGACGTGCCCCACAGCACGGAGATCACCTTCGACGCCGACGCGACCGACGCCGAGGGCGACCCGCTGACCTACAGCCTGGCTGGCGAGGTGCCAGAGGACGCCACCTTCGACAACCAGACCGGAGCGTTCAACTGGACGCCCGGGCCCACCGACGACGGCATCTACGACATCGACGTGATCGTCGACGACACGTACGACACCGTCACCGACCACGTCCAGCTGACCGTCCGGAACGAGGCCCCGGCCTTCCAGGACCTGCCGTCCAACGTGGCGGGCAACGAGGAGCTGGAGATCAGCTTCCCGGTGGTGGCGACCGACGCCGAAGGGGACGCGGTCACGATGACCGCTGACCTGCCCCACGAGAACATGACCTTCGAGGCCGACGGCGGCGTCGGCTCGTTCAGCTGGACGCCGGCGGTCGGCGAGAATGGCACCTACCACGTGACGTTCACCGCCGAGAGCATCGGCGAGAAGGTCACCACCCAGCTCGTGGAGATCGCCGTCGGCGCGTTCAACACGCCGCCGACGCTCAGCGTCGACGTGCCTTCCCACGCGCGGCCGGACTCGCTGCTGACCGTGGATGCCTCGGTCACGGACCCCGACAGCCACCAGATCAACTGGACCGTCGAGGCGGGGCCCGATGTCTTCGCGGACAGCTTCTCGCCGGAGACCGGGTTCTC
Organism: uncultured Thermoplasmatales archaeon; assembly: GCA_964464425.1. GTDB lineage: Archaea > Thermoplasmatota > SW-10-69-26 > SW-10-69-26 > SW-10-69-26 > CAYXGD01. The sequence continues at coordinate 11,250 of CAYXGD010000033.1, read as the reverse complement.
GACGACCTGGGAATGGTGGGTCCCGCAAGGCCGCACGGACACCATCGAGGTGACGTTCACCGCCGATGACGGCGTGAACACCGTGCACCGGACGGTCGCCATCGAGCCCCTGAAGACCCCGAACGCCGGCTTCCTCACGCCCACCGAGCTCTCCAGCGGGCTACGGACCACCGAGGTCATCGCCGGGGAGCCGGTCGAGCTGCGTGCCCAGGCCGGCGACGAGGACGGGACCATCGTGACGGCCCACTCGGCCGGGTTCACCTCGGAGACGGCCACCGTCGGCCCGACCGAGCGCCCCAACGCGGTCCTCTGGACCGCCGAGGCGACCTTCCCGGCCGGCGAGCACGTCGTCGAGTTCTCCGTGACCGACGACGACCAACTGACGACCACGGTCGCACAGACCATCGTCGCCCGCGCCAACACGGCACCGGACATCGCGCCCATCGACGACATCTCGGGCGACGCCACGGGGCCCAGCGGGCTCACCGTGGAGGTCCAGGCCAACGCCAGCGACCCCGACGGTCGGGGCATCGCCAGCTACACCTGGACGATCGACCCCGGCACCGCTGAGGAGACGAGCGTGCCCGGTGCCCAGCTGATCCACGCGTTCAGCGTCGGCACGCACACCGTCGAGCTCGAGGTCACCGACGCCAACGGGGGCAGCGCCACCGAGACCTTCACCGTCGCGGTGGACGACGCGCTGTTCGCCAGCGAGGAGCTGGTCGGCGCCGAGAAGAACGCCGATGGCGTCTACATCGTGGACACCACCCGGACGGTCGGGGACAACCTGGTGCTCAACGTGAGCGCGACCGACGACCTGGGCGCCGATGTCCAGGGCGCGATCGTCAGCGGTGAGGTCTACTACACCGCCCTCGACAGCAACGAGGACAACCGGGCCCAGGTCGACAGCATCAGCGCGGTCACCGGTGCCGACGGCAACGTGTCGATCGAGCTGGACAAGGACCTGTTCGGGCGGGCCACCGCCCCAGGCCACCACACGGTCGAGCTGACCGTGAGCAAGTCCAGCCGGTCGGGCGCACCGGACGCGGGGGCAGAGACGCTGGACCTGACGGTCCGGTACTACATCGGACCCGACGGGCCCCAGACCCAGCTGTGATCTGCCCGAGGTGACGGTCCCGGCGGCCGTCTGGCCGCCGGGCCACCGACCCTCACCGCCACGGGCCCGCTCCCGCGCGGCCCGTCTCCTCTTCCCCTCTTGCTTCCCAGGCCAGAGGTGTTCCCACAACGCTTTACCCGGGAAGCGACCTCCCGGGGCGTGGCCAACTTCGTCAACGAGCGGGCCCTGGAGTTCATCCGCCGCAGCTCGGCCACCGAGGACGGCGTGCTGGCCAGCCTCCACGGCGCGTACGCTCGCCGGGATCTGCCCAACATCACCCCGGAGGCCGGCCACTTCCTGCAGGTCCTGTTGCTGGCCACCGGCGCCAAGCGGGTGCTGGAGATCGGCACCTGCCTGGGCTACTCCACCGTGTGGATGGCCCGTGGCCTGCCCGACGACGGGAAGATCGAGACCATCGAGCTCGACAAGGACCGCGCCGAGGAGGCCGAGGAGTGGTTCGAGAAGGCGGGCCTCTCGCACAAGATCGAGGTCCTGGCTGGGAAAGCCCTGGGTGTCCTACCGACCCTGCCGACCAAGCGGTACGACGCCGTCTTCATCGATGCCGACAAGGAGACGATGCCGACCTACCTCGACTTCGCCGTGCGTCTCTTGCGCCACGGCGGCGTCGTCCTGGCCGACAACGTCTTCTGGCACGGCTCCACGTTCTCCGAGACCGCCAACATCGAAGGGGCCGCCGAGGTCCGCGAGTTCGTCCACACCGCCCTCGAGCATCCCGATCTCGAGACCGCGATCCTGCCCCTGGGCGATGGCCTGATGGTCGCCTACCGGCGGTGACCCGCCCGCCAGCCGTCGGGGCTCGCGTGGCCAGCCGACTCACCTCAGCCCCGGGTTGCAGCCTCGGCACGGCCGCTCCCGGAGGGCCGCGCGGGCGCACGAGGTGAGCCCGTCGACCAGGACGTAGACCCCCCAGGCCACCCGGTCGAGCACGTCGGCCTCCTCGAGCACCTCGATGGCCCAGCGGGCCGCCGACCGGCTGGCCCCTGCCGCGGTGAGGGCCCGTCGGGAGACCGCGCCCTTATCCAGCGCGACCTGCAGCGCGTGACGGCCCGTGTCGGTCAGCCGCGCGTGGATCGCTCGGGCTTGCGGGCACCAGCCGGTGCCGTTGGGGTAGTGGCGGATCTGGCGCCCGGCCCGTTCCCGGGTGATCCGGCCGCCGCGGGCCAGCTTGTGCAGGTGGTAGTCGGCCGTGGACGGGTGGATCCCGGCCCGGCGGGCCAGGTCGGAGGCTCTCAGGCCGGGTTCATCTGCGACCATCGACTCGATCCGCGCCGTCGTGCCTTCCAGCTCCAGGGTGCGCATGGGGTGGGGTCCCACCAGAGGGCACAAGACCTCGTGCCAGGCGGTCCGAACGGGCGTTCAACACCCGTGGGCGAAAGGCTAAGTACCCACCCTGGGCCGGTGTCGCATGGCTGGCGAGGCGATCGGGCTCCTCCTCACCGTCGCGGTCCTTGTCCCAGGCTGCCCTGTCCCCTGCGAGGACGCCACACCCCCCCAGACGGCGGCCGACCTGGTCCCTGGGCTGGACGAGCTCCCCCTGGACGACCCGACCGATGCGCCCCCTGGCCTGATCGACGGGCCGCCGGTCGCCGGCCTCGGCGTGGGCGACCTCGCTCCGTTCGAGCTCCTGCTGGACCAGGCGCTCCCGGGTCCTGGCCCGTCGCCCTCGTCCCTGTCCACCGGCACGACCTGGCGCCTGGCCGACGGCCACGGGCGCGCCGCGGACCCCCTCCAGCTCGAGCACGGGGCCGCCGACGAGCCCGGGGACGCCCCGACCGTCGACGGCCATCCCATCCCCGCCCTGGCACGCCAACCCCAGGCCCGGCCTCACGCCGTCGACCAAGCCCCGGGGGTCCACGCTGCCGAGCAGGCCAGCCTGCCGCCAGCCACCGCCGCGGGCCTCCTGGTCGCCCTGGCTGCGATCGGGCTGTACCACCGGCTGACCAAACGCGAGCTCCTGACCCACGACAGCCGGCGCCGGATCCTCGAGCTGCTCGAGGAGCAACCCGGCCGCGGGACGCCGGAGATCGCCGAGGCCCTGGGCTGCTGCTACCGAACGGCTCGCCACCACCTGGGCAAGCTGGCCGCGTTCGACCTGGTCACCGGCCAGCGCCTCGGGCACAGGACCGTCTGGTCGCTCCCGTCGGATGCCAAGCAAGCCCGTCAGCGCCTCGACGGCCACGCCAGCGCCATCCTCGAGACGCTGACCGAGGAGCCCGGTCTCCACCTCTCGCGGCTGGCCAGGGAGCTATCGCTGTCGAAGGCGACGGTCAAGCACCACCTCGACCGGTTGGTCGAGCGGGGGCTGGTCGAGGACGAAAGGATCGGGCCCCTGCGGTGCTTCCGCACCGTCGAGGACGGGAGCTGACCCGCAACGGACCCACCGTGAGCCCAGGCCGCCCTGTCGCCCGCCTGGCGGCCCTGGCAGGTCTCACGCGTCCCGGAGCTCGTAGACGATCCGGGTCCGCCCGCTGCCCTTGTTCTCGGTCCGCAGGATGTTCATCTCGCCGATCTCGCCGGTCCGCTGGACGTGGGTCCCGGCGCAAGGGCAGATGTCGACCTCCGGGATCTCGACGACGCGCAGGACCTGGATGAAGTCGGGGATCAGGTGCATCAGGGTCCGGTCGGTGTCGATGCGGGCTTCGAGGCTCTCGCGGTCCTCCTCGTAGCCCTTGACCGGCTTGTCGGCGGCGACGACGTCGTTGACCGCGGACTGGATGTCCTCCAGGTCCTGGTCGCTGAAGCTGTCGACGTCGAAGTCGACCCGTGAGTAGTCGGTGTGGATCGTGTTACCCTTGGTCTGGGCGCCGTCGAACTGCTCGTACACGACGGCCGAGAGGATGTGCTGGCTGGTGTGCATCCGCATGAGCTGCTCCCGCCGGGTCCAGTCGATCTCGCCGGTGATCTCGGTCCCCGGCTCGGGCAGCTGGCCTTGGACCTTGTGCAGCGGGGTGCCCTTCTGCTTGTGGACGTCGACCACCTTGGCCTTGCCCTCCTGCCACCGGATCTCGCCGGTGTCGTAGGGCTGACCGCCGCCGGTGGCGTAGAAGAGCGTCCGATCGAGCTCCAGGTGGTCCTTGGTGGCGTCCACGACCCGGGCCTGGAAGGTGGTCTCGTAGGCCTTGACAGGCTCCGGGAGGTACAGGATCTCGGTCATCGTGGTAAGAGGAGGCACGTGCGGTAGAAAGGGGTTACGGGCGAGGTGCCTGCCAGCGGCCCCACGACCGCGTTTCAAGACCGTCGCCAACCTGTTGAAGTACCCACCCCCCGGACCTTCCACCGATGCGAACGACGTGCCGCGCCCTCTGCCTCGCCCTGGCCCTCCTGCTGACGGGCCTGACCGGCTGCCTGGGCGGCGACGAGGCGTCCCAGGTCTCCCCGGCGAGCAACGGGACCCCGCAGCCCGGCACCCCCAACGCCGAGGCCGCGACCGAGAACCTCACCGTGGCCCGCTTCCCCATCGACGTGGCCCTCGACCGGACGGTCTGGGCCAACGGGAGCTTCCTACCCCATCAGGCCTGCAACCCGGTCGGGTGCGCCACCGGCCAAGCGGTCCAGACGACCGAGGTCACCGACCTGCCCGAGGCAGTCCCGGTCCGCCTGACCGCCACGCTGACCTTCGAGGAGCAGGTCTCGGTCTACGCCCGCCCGATGGAGCTCTCCGTCACCAGCGACGCGGCGACCTTCTACACCTACGAGACCGACGATGTGAACGGCGGTCAGACCGTCACCGTCTCGCTGCTCCCCGACGGGAGCCCTGTGCACGTCCACGTGCTCTACCGAGGCCAGAGCGGCCAGGCGCCTCCGGAGACGTACACGCTCACGGTGGACCTGACCGCCAGCCCCGAGATCGTCCCTGCCGGCGTCCCGGTCACCGTGGCCTCGGCGCCCGGCGACGAGATCCAGGTCACCCCGGTGACCGCAGAGCAAGGCGGGCAGGCCGTCCTGTTCGGGCCCCAGGACGAGGTCCTGGGCCGGGCCGCGTCGTCCGATGGGCCGGCCACCTTGACCGTGCCGGCCACGAGCGGTCGCGGCTCGCTGGTGCTCCTGATCCCCGAGGGCGCACCGCCGGCACGGGTGGTGACCAACGGGACCGGTGACACGCTCCAGGCGCTCGGCTTGGAGGTCGAGATCCTCGAGCCCCAGGAGGTCCAAGGACCTCAGGCGGTGAGCTGGAGCTTCGAGGTCGACGGGTACCCGTTGGAGGCCGGCCTGTACCACAGGGTGGCCCAGCCGTTGGGTGTGACCGTGGGCCCGGGCAACGGGACCCTGGCCTCACCCGAGGCGACCGTCGCCACCGGGCCGCTGGGCTGTGGGACATGCATCGTGGGCGAGTACCTGACCGTCCTGGGCTCCAGCGTCGGCGATCCGGGCCTCGTGCCCGGGACCTACCAGGCCACCTTCCAGCCCAGCGGATCGGCCGGCATGGAGGTCGGCGGCTACCTGGTCTGGTACAAGCGATAGCCTACCCCGCGGCTGGCCGCGCTGCGGCCTTGCGCTCACGCAACCGCTTGAAGACCGACAGGGCGATGACGCCGGTGACGACCAGGGCTGACCCGAAGATCAGCACGAGGCTCACCGTGTTCAGCCACGCGATGCCGTAGGCCTGGCTGAGCTGCCGGGCGGCCACGGCGGCCGCACCACCCAGGAGCATGGCCCCGAAGGTGACCTTGATCTCCTCGGTGTCGACGACGCTGGTGGCCTTGGCCCCCAGGATCGCGCCCAAGGCGCTGCCTGCCAGGAGCGGGGCCACGATGCCCAGGTTCACGCTGCCCTCCAGGGCGTAGATCCACGTGCCGATCCCGCCCGAGAACACGATCTCGAACAGGTCCGTGCCGATGGCGATCGGGACAGGGATGCCCAGGCCGTAGACCAGCGCCGGCATGCGGATGAACCCGCCGCCGACGCCTAGGAAGCCCGAGAGCAGACCTGTGACCAGGCCGACGATCAACGCGGCCCACAGGCTGATCTTCACGCCATCCTGGAGGTTGAGCATGGGCGGGACCTTCCAGCTCTGCAGCTTCTTGGCCACGGGGTGCAGGTCGTCGACCTCGGCGTCCTCGTCGTGCAGGTCGACCGATCCCTTGCCTCGGTTCTTGATGGCATCCCACGTGGTGAACACGCCGATGCCGCCGAGGAGGACGACGTACGAGACGCCGATCACGTTCTCGGCCAGGCCGAGATCCTTGAGGTAGAAGACGACCTCCTTGCCGATCTCGATCCCGGCGGCGGTACCGGCGATCATGGCGACGCCGAGCTTGTAGTCCACCTGGCCCAGCTCCCGGTGCTTGATCGCGGCGATGACCGCCGTCCCGAAGACGAAGGCCATCCCGCTGCCGACGGCCACGTCGGAGGGGTAGTCCAGGATCAGCAGGGCTGGCGTGATCAGGAAGCTGCCGCCCATCCCGAAGAACCCGAACAGGGTGCCGACCAGCAGGCCGAAGAGCACGAACAGGAGGATCATCTCGAGCCCGAGCATCAGCGCTCACCGCCGTCGGGGACGGGTTCCGGGTCGTTCTCCGTCTCGAAAGCCGAGGTGGCGATGCGGTTGAGGCCCTCGTACACGACGTAGAGGACGGCGGCCTCGATCAGCACGGCCAGGGTCACGGCTGCAGCGTACAGGTTGCCGTTCAGCTCGTAGCCGAACAGGGTGGTCGCTAGTGTGTCGATCATGCGTCTGTCGCTTCTGTGGACCCGTGGTCCGCAGCGCGGGTGCTTCGCAGGTAGCCCTGCAGGTAGGCCCCGAGGAACATGCCGGCCAGGCCGAGCAGGATCGGGAGGTTCCCGATGCCGAGGCTGGCGTAGGCCGCGCCGGGGCAGATGCCGGAGAGCCCCCAGCCGGCACCGAAGATGGTGCCGCCGAGGACGACGTTCTTGTCCAGGTCCTTGACGCGCAGGCTGTACCGGTCACCGGTCAGGGGGGCCCGGCCGCCTGTCCGGGTGGCCAGGAAGAAGGTCAGACCGGTCACCACGGCAGCGCCGCCCATCACGAACACGAGGCCGAGGTCGTCGAACTGGAGGAAGTCCAGCACGACCTCGGGGCGGGCCATCTGGCTGTAGGCCAGCCCGAAACCGAAGACCAGGCCGCCGGCCAGGATCAGGGCGAGCTTGGCCGGGTGCTTGGGCGTGGCCTCGGTCACGGGGTCACCCCCAGGGCGCTGACCAGCTGGGCCACGCCGATGGCCACGGTCATGAAGGTGACCACGTTGACGATGCTCGTCTTGGAGGCTGAGCCCAGGCCGCAGATGCCATGGCCGCTGGTGCAGCCCTTGCCTACCCGGGTACCGACCCCGATGAGCACGCCGCCGATCAGCAGGCGCCACCACTGGACCTCGGTGGTCCACGCGCCGCCCTGGAAGGTCAGCGCGTAGATGGCGGCGCCGCCGACGATGCCGGCGGTGAACAGGATCCGCCAGCCCCGGGAGGCCACGTACCGCTTGAAGCGCTCCCGGCTGGAGACGTAGGACAGGGTGGACTCCAGGAACGTGCTGGCGCCCGCCTTGATCCCGGTGCCCAGGTAGATGGCGGAGACGGCGACACCCAGCAGGATGCCACCGATGGCGTACCGCCAGATGCCGTTGGGGAACAGGAGGCTGATGTCCATCGGTCGCCTCCGGTCAGTGCTCGCTCAGCGCGCATTCCTGCTGGCCGAACTCCAGGTCCTCGAGCCCGTCATCGTCGGGGTGGACCAGGCCAGCGTTCACGCGCTTGATCTCGACGTACCGCTCAGGGAAGCTGGGCAGGCTGGACTGGATGAACGCCTCGAAGCTCTCGGCATCCCGGGTGGCCATCTGGAGGCCGTGGTTCTCCTCCCGGAGCTTGCCTAGGGGCGCGCCGACGACGTCGTCGTCGCCCTTCTCGTCGTCGCCCGCGTAGTGACCCGGCAGGATCGTGACCTCGTCGGGCAGGGCCAGCAGGCGCTGTAGCGAGCGATGGTGGAGCGGCGTCCAGCGTTCGGCCTGACCGCCCAGGTCGGGTCGAGCGATGGAATCGATGAAGATCGTGTCCCCGGTGAAGAGGTAGGTGCCCTCGACCAGCAGGGCCGTGTTGCCCAGTGTGTGGCCGGGGACGTGGAGGACCTCGACGGCGGTGTCGCCGACGGCCAGCTCGGTGCCCTCGGTGACCGGTTCGTAGTCGATCCGGGCTGGGAGCATGTCGATCGGGTGGATCGCGTCGTACGGATGTAGGTGGTACCCGACGCCGAGCTCCTCGGCGAGATCGGGTCCGCCGCTGACGTGGTCGGCGTGAGCGTGGGTGTCGATGACGGCGACGATCTCGACCCCGCGCCGGTCGGCCTCCTTGGTGTAGATGCTCGTGTCGTGGGCGGGATCGATGACGATGGCATCGTCGCCGTTGACCACCATGTAGGAGAGGCAGCCCTTCCCGGTCCGCTGGAACTGCAGGACCTCGGTGCCGGTGTCCGTCGTGGTGGCATCGACCACCTCGAAGACCCGGTTCCATCCGAACATCCCGTCCTTCAGGTTGACCGCCTCGTACCCGTTGCCGACGAGGTGCTCCTGGGCCATGCCGGCCCGGCGCCCGCTGGCGCAGACGGTGACGACGGTCTGCTCCTCGGTGGCCGGGATCTCGGCGCCGGCTTGCAGGTCCCCCAGGGGAAGGTTGACGGCACCTGGGATGTGCCAGTCGGAGAACTCGGAGGGCTCGCGCACGTCCAGGAGGACGAGGTCCTCCCCGTCCTCTTGGCGCCGCTTGAGCTCCCCGGCGGTGATCTCGTTCGCGTGCTCGGCTTCGGTCGCATCCATGATCGTCTTGGTGAGGCTCGACGCCATGTTCGCCCCCAAGGCCGCCGAGGGGGTATATGAAGTCGAACGGGCGCGTGAGAGCGTCACGCGGGGGGTGATCCTGGGCCCGGGCGCCGAGGTCGCGGGCGACCGGGGGCTCAGCTGGCGCCCAGGCCGATCGCGTCGCCCCGGTTGCTGTTGCCCTCCAGGAAGCTGAGCTCGTGGACCTCCTCGGCGTGCGGGCCGGTGTAGTCGAGGACGTAGAGCCCGTTGCGGATGTCCACCGCGTAGATCAGCCCGTCTTGCACCACCGGGTAGCTCCACATGGCGACCTTGGCGGTCCCGTAGGTCACCGCCGGGTCGTCACCGAGCGAGATGGGGATGGGTTGAGGGACGAACTGGCCGGCCTGCTCGGGCGCGGCCGGGTCGCTGGTGTCAGCCACGACGACGCCACCGGCGTACCAGGTGTTGATCGCCAGGTGCTCGGTCAGCGTCGGGTTGTGGCTGCTGTAGCTGGTCGTGTTCGAGTCGAGCACCCCCTGCGGTGTGTCGCAGAACGAGGGGTCGTTCTCGGCGATCTTGAACTCGGACAGGACCGTCGGGGTCGACGGCTCGGAGGCGTCCAGGGTCCGGGCCCAGGTCCAGGGGCAGCCGACGATGACGTCCTCGAAGCCGATGGCTCCCGTCCGTTCGAGCGCGAAGTACCACCCGTAGGACTCGTCGGTCGTCCAGACGAGATCCCGGCCGGGCACCTTGACCGCGCTGTGCGCCCCGGGGCTGCCCCACGTCGGCGCGTCCTCGGGATCGGTGATCAGCCGGAGGTCGGGGTCGGGCTGGCCGGCGGTCAGCTGGGCGACGTCCAGGGCCATGACCCCGTTGCTGGAGTAGGCGAGCCAGGCCTTGTCGCCAGCCGGTGTGACCGAGACCGAGTGGAGCGTGTCCTCGACGCCGGCATGCCACGAGGCGACCTCCTCGACCACGCCCTGCCGGGCCTGGCTGATGTCGGCGACCAGCAGGTTGTCGCCGTCGCCCGAAGGGGTCGACATGAAGACCAAGGCCCGGTCGGCGGGCTGGGCCGGGTCGATCCAGAGGAAGAACTCGTGAGGCTCCCTGGACGGCGTGTAGGCGTGGACCAGCTCGGGGGCCCAGCGCTTCTCGCCGCTGATGTCGTAGAGGTTGTACTCTGGGCCCTGGTCCTCGTGGGCCGACCCGTAGCAGGCGTGGGCCACGGGGTCGCAATGGAAGTCGAGGACGATCAGCAGGTCCTGCTGGGGCCAGATCCTCAGCTCCCGGCTCGACTCGCCCTGCTCGGTCTCCTCGTCGGGCTGGAAGATGGAGGTCAGCGTCGGATCGGTGGGATCCGAGATGTCCACGATGGCGATCCCCGCCTGGGCGTGGGTCCCGTCGCCCCGGTAGCCGACGTAGGCGACATCACCGTCGACGGCCAGCGCGCTGTTGAGGCCCCGGTGCTGGAGCGGGCTGTGGCCGACCAGCGCCAGGTTCTCGGCCTCGACCGCCTCGGGCGTGTCCGGCCCGATCAGCTCGTGGGCGCCCAGGACGCCTGGGGCGACCAGGGCCAGGGCGGTCACGGCGGCGATCAGGCCGGTGGTCTTGGCGCTGCCTGTGTCGTCGGGTGCGTGGGTCACCATCGTCGCTTGGCCTCCAACGTTCCGTGCCAGGGGGTGGCGCGACTTGAAGGTCCCGGGGCAGGTCACCGGGCAGCCGACGGTCCGCCCTAGCTCCCGACCGCGTACTCCCGCCTGGTGGCGAGGTAGCCGGCCGCGACCAGGCCACCGATCGTCACACCGACCAGCACGAGCAACGGCGTGGTCCCGCCGTCCTGGGGCAGCCAGACGACGCCCTGGTCCAGGGGCCACGCCGACAGGACCTGGCCGATCCAGTGGTTGATCGTGAGCTTGGAGACCCAGGGGACCAGAAGCCCGGCAGCGGTCTCCCAGCCGAGGATGAAGATGGTGCCGATGAGGTAGGGCCGGTCGACCCACACGCCCAACAAGGTGAACACGGCCCCGTACGCGAGCAGGGTCAACAGGCTGGCCAGCAGCGGCGTGGTCAGGAAGCCCAGGTCGGCCGCTGGTGTACCGAAGAGCAGCGCGAAGGTCGCCACGATGCCCAACGCCGTCGCCGCCCCGGCCACCAGGAACCCGGCGGCGAACTTGGTCACCGGTAGCGCCCACCTGGGGAGGGGACGGGTGAGGAGGTAGGAGAGGTTCCCAGCGCTGGCCTCGTCGGTCAGCACGCCGGCTGCGTAGAAGAGGGCGATGAAGGGCAGGAGCAGGCGCAGGTGGAGCAGGTTGAGGACGTCGAGGTAGAACCCCTTGATCGTCACGCGTTCAGGCGGCTGGGGCGGATCCT
>CAYXGD010000032.1:0-16119 GCA_964464425.1 uncultured Thermoplasmatales archaeon | reverse complement strand
CGAGGCGGGATGACCAAGGTGCGGTCGGATCGGGGACCGAAGGTCCACGGCTGGCGTCCGGGGCCAGCGGCCCCGTGCATCCGCACACCAACCTCTGGTCTGGGGGCTATAAGGCTCTGTGGTGGGGTCGTCGATACGTGCCGGGTCAGCCGTGCTCGCGGTCGTGATCGGGCCGCTTGAGCTGGCCACGCCCGGGCCGCCGCTCAGGGGTCGGCGCTTGCCGGCGTTGCAGCGCGATGGCGCCCAGCAGGAAGCACGCGCCGGTCACGACCCCGATGATCATCCGCGGGGTGAAGCCGCCGGGGATGATCCAGGTCGCTAGGGCCAGCAGGCCCACCACGGCCGGGCTCACCGGGATGGCCAACAGCGCCTCGACCCACCGGGGGAGGCTTGCCTTCCGGGGCACCATGAGGGCCTGGAGGAGCAGGTAGCCGGGCACGAAGACGAGCACGGGCAGGCCCAGCACGAGACGGAACGGGCTCTCGGCCGGCATCCAGAAGGCCGCGGCCGCCGCGATCCCCGCCAGCACGAGGCAGATCCCGAGGTCCCACCCGGTCCGGTGCTTGTGGCGGTTGCCGGTCACCGGGAGCTCGCGAGCCTCGGCCCGTTCCTCGTGCACACCGCCCGGATGACGGACCCTCCTTCTTGACGTTTCTCCCACCTGCGTCGTAGCATCCGGCCCGGCAGATGTTAGCTCCTCAGCACACGTTTCTAATCTCGTGAGAAGGCGCCTATAAGGCCCCAGTCCAACGTGACGGCCGGGTCACGATGCCAGGCGAGCAGGGTGAACGATCGAGGTACCTCATCTGGAGCCTCGGCGTCATCGCCGCGATCGGCGTGGCGGTGGCCGCCCGGCTCGAGGACCCCCTGTCGACCTGGGTGATCCCGGCCGAGGACCCCTACACCCACATGGCCTTGGTGCGTGACCACCTGGCCGACGGCAGCCTCGACCCTCTCCATGAAGGGGGCAAGCTCTACCCGCCCGGGATGCACGCCGTCGTGGCAGCTGCCTGGGCGTTCACCGGCGCTGACCTCTACGGCCTGTTCCGCTTCACCCCCATCATCTTCGGCGCCCTGGGCGTGTTGGCCCTCTCCCTCTTGCTCCTGCGCTTCGAGGGCCCTGCCGCCGGGATCCTGGGGGCCTTCGCCATCGCGCTGGCGCCGGAGGCCGTCGTCCGGACCACGATGATGGCCCCGACGGCCATGGACCTCTTCCTCCTCCCGGTCTTCCTCTACGCGTTGCTCCACGTCGCCCTGGGCCGCATGGCCTGGCTCGGCGTGGCCGCGCCCGTGGGGCTCTTCCTGGTCTTCTCGCACCCCTGGGTCTTCGGCATCATGGCGATGACCGGCGTGGCCTTCCTGCTGCTGGCCCTGGCCCTCCCCTGGGACCAGGACATCGCCCCCCAGGTCACCGGTCGCGGGCTCGTCGCCGGCGCCGCCCTGATCGCCGCCGGCGTGGCCATGTCCGTCGGAGGCTGCTGGGACGCCTGCGGCCCCGGGTTCAAGGTGGTCCTCGGCAACGAGCTGGCCTCGACCATCGGCGCCTTCTCCAGCGTCATCCTCGGCGTGGTCGGCCTCATCGCCGTCCTCCTCGTCGTCAAGCCCGAGGTCTTCGACCGCCTCGTGCCGAGCCCCTCGACGCGATCCCCGCCCAAGCTGGCCCTGGCCGTCCTCCTCGCCGTCGCCCTGTTCCTGCTCACCTACCCGGCCGTCCAGCAGGGCCTGCCGCGGTTCGTGAACGCCAACATGCTCGGCTGGCCCATCCTGGCCGCCGCCGGTCTTGGGCTCGTGGCCCTCCCCTACATCAGGGGCCCCGCGGCCCACATCGGCGCGTCGGTCGTCGCCGCCACCTACCCCTTCGTGATCTACAACCCGTTCGACAGCCCGTTCTGGCCCCATCGGACGGCGGTCTACGCCGGGATCGGCCTCGTGATCATCGGTGCCGTGGTCACCGCGCGCCTGGTCACAACCATCGGACGCCAGCTCCCCAGGCTGATGCCAGAGGGCGCGGCCCGCCAGGGAAGCACCTTGGCCTTGGTCCCCATCCTCCTCGTCGGCCTCTCCCTGGGCGGGGTCTGGGCGGCCACACCCGATGCCACCGACCACCGGTGGTACCGCCTGTTCGACGAGTGCGAGATGACCGCCCTGCAGGACGTGGCCGACGAGGCCGCAGAGGACCCCGAGGCCATCGTGATCACCGGCGACTGGCGACCCAAGCTCGTGGTCGCCGCCCTCTCCGGCAACGCCTCACGCGTCTGGTTCACCTCCACCTTCTACACCAACGACAGCGAACGCCAGGACCTGGTCAGCTACCTCGACAGCCGCCAGGCCCCCTACTACGTCGTCATCGACCAGCACACCCGTTGGAACACCGACGCCAACGTGACGTTCCTCGACGGGCCCGAGTGGGAGCAGACCGACGCCTCGACCTGCACCCGCGACGACGGAGCCCCTCGGGTCGCCGTCTACCAGCACATCCAAAGGTGACACCATGAGCACGTCCAGCCCTGATGCACGACGATCGGCCGACCCCCTGGTGACCATCGTCGTCCCCGCCAAGGACGAGGAGGAAGCCATCGGCAGCACGCTGACCTCGCTGCCCCTGAGCACCCTCCACGCCATGGGGTACGCCACCGAGGTGGTCGTCCTCGACGGCCGAAGCCAGGACGCGACGGCCGAGATCGCCAGCGCCTGGGGCGCCCGGGTCCTCACCGATCCCGAGGAAGGCAAGGGGGCAGCCCTCCGCCACGCCCGGGACCAGCTCCGTGGTGACGTGGTCGTCATGCTCGACGCCGACGGCACCTACGCGCCCGACGCCATCCCCCGCGTGCTCGCCTGCCTGGCCCGCACCCCTGCGGACATCGTCATGGGCCGCCGCAGGATCCTCCCCGGCGCCATGAAACCCTCCCACCGCGCCGGCAACACCCTGCTCACCTGGGAGGCCCGGGCCCTGTTCATGTCCCGCTGCCCGGACCTATGCACCGGGCTCTGGGGCTTCCAAGCGCAGGCGCTGCGCACCCTCCCCCTGGAGAGCCAGGGCTTCGAGCTCGAGGCCGACATGTACGCCATGGCCACCCGGCTTGGCCTGCACGTCGAGACCATCGACGTCGACTACCTTCCCAGAGACGGCGACCCCAAGCTCTCCGGCCTCCGCGACGGCTTCCGGATCGCCTGGTGGCTCGTCCGCTCCCGCTTCATCCCTCTCCCCGAAGAACCCCGAACACCGCATCCGGCCGGCGACCGAAGCCGCCATACCCGTACCGTGCGGCCCCCCCGGCCGATCGCTGACCGACGAGGTGGTGCATCATGAAACCAAGCTTGAGCCAACGACCTCTGCTGACGATCGCCGTAGCGCTGACGCTCGTGGTACCAGCCGTCCTGATCTGGCTGCCAGGCGACGCCGAGGCAGCCACGAGCCGAGCGTTGACCATCAACAACCAGAACAGCGACCCTCAGAACCCGTTCAAGGCCTTCGACGGCAACCCGACCAAGGTCTACGACATCAACGGTGACGGGACCAAGGAGATCATCGCCCAGAACGACAACCAGTGGGTGTACATCTTCGACCCGGTCACCGGGGACATCGTCTTCGAGACCAAGACCCACTTCCCGCCCGGGTGGAGCGCCCGGACCTTCAACGGGCCCGAGGTCTCCATCATGGAGCGCGGCGGGAACACCCACCTGATCCTGGCCAACTCAGCCGCCGTCATCACCTCCTACCGGTTTGACCCCGACGCCAGCAGCAAGGGCAACTTCAAGTTCGTCAAGGAATGGGACCGCCGCCTCGACAGCTGCTACGACAACCCCGGCATGGACGCCAAGCCCGTGCTGGCCGACCTGAACGAGGACGGCGAGTTCGAGATCTTGGCCGCCACCGAGGAGAAGGGCCTCTACGTGCTCAACGCCGATGGGACCCTCTTCTGGAAGAACTGCCTGGGCGGCGGCAACGCAGCCCCAGGTGTCGGCGATCTCAACCAGGACGGTCAGCTCGACGTCGTCCACGTGAGCGACGCCGGCATCGTCTCCGGTCTCGAGGGCAGCTCGGGGAGCTGGCTCTGGAGCTTCGATGTCCGCAGCGAGTTCAACCTCGGCAGCGGCAGCATCCCCGTGGCCCCCGCCGTCGGCCAGCTCGACGGCAAGGGCGGGCCCGACGTCGTCGTCGGGGCCCGCGACAGCCACGACCCCAACAACTGGGACAACGACCACGCGCTGCTGCTGGCCCTGAACAGCAACGGCAAGCTCCTATGGGGCAACCAGCACCCCCAGGCCAACCCGCTGACCTACACGCGGCCCATCATCACCGACGCCGACGACGACGGCCGGGCCGAGGTCTACTGGGCCGACTGGAACACCAACGGCCACAAGCCTCCCTACGACAGCCAGGATGCCTGGCAACGTCTCGGACCCGCCAACTTCTACCGTTACGAGGCCGACGGGACGCTGACGTGGCACCAGACCCTGGGCACCTGGTGGAGCAACAAAGACCTGGCCCTGGCCGACGTCGACGGGGACGGCACCCAGGAGGTGCTGGCCAACGGACCCAAGGACGGGAAGGACGGCATCTGGTACCTGGACAGCAACACCGGCGCCAAGGAAGCGTGGGTCAGCGTGGCCCCGTACAAGATCCAACGACCGCCGGTGGTCGCCGACCTGTACGGTGACGGCACCATGCAGTGGGTCGTCCAGGTCGCCCCGAACAGCCCGGACGCCGGCGGCCACGGCATCCTGGTCTACGACACCGGCCAGGCCTACGACGCCGACTGGCCGCACGTCCCCTACCCGACCCTCGGCGAAGCCTCCAGCCCCACCGGCACCTTCGATGCCACCTTCCGGGTCTACAACCCCGGCGAGTGGTGGCAACAGGTCGAGGTCCGCCCCGACACGCCACGCGACCTCCAGAAGGTCGAGGTCCGCATCGACGGCGGCGCCTGGCGCACCATGAGCCACGAGGACTGGGGTCACTGGACCAGCTCCTACCACACGCCCGCCGGGACCCAGGTCGAGTTCCTGGCCACCGACACCGACGGCAAGGTCTCGCAAAGCGAACCGTTCACCTGGATGAGCGGCGACAACAAGAAGCAGAGCACCGCCCCCAGCGACGGTCAGTCGCCCTTCGATCCCACCTACCGCGTCTCCGACAACGCCAACGAGTGGTGGGTCGAGGTCTACGTGAACGCCGACGACCCGATCACCTCGGTCGAGGTCCAGATCGACGGCGGGGACTGGATCACCCTGGACAAGAAGGACTGGGGCTCCTGGGCCAAGTCCGTCCACGCGCCGCAAGGCAGCGACGTGGTCTTCCAGGCCACGCGCAGCGACGGCGCCACCGACACCAGCCAGACCTACGACTGGCTGGTCGACAAGGGCGCAAGCTTCAGCGCGTCGTTCACCCCCAAGGCCCAAGGCAACGACTGGTGGATCGAGACCGCCGTCGACGCCAACAAACCCGTGGTCGCCGTGGATGCCCGCATCGACGGCGGCAGCTGGCAAGCCCTGGACCACACCGACTGGGGCACGTGGGCCAAGAGCATCCACGCCCCGGACGGCTCCGATGTCCAGTTCAGGGCGCACAGCGACAGCGGGGAGACGGTGACCAGCGACACCTACCGGTGGGATTGACGTGCACCTGACGCTGGTCTCGCCCTTCGACCCGTTCCCCGAGCACGCCGACGGGGAAGCCGCCCACGTCGGCGGCGTCGAACGGGTCTACGCCGAGGTCGCGCGCCGGCTGGCCGACCGCGGCCACGACGTGCACCTGGTCTGCTCGACCGACGGCACCGGCGGGCAGACCGAGCACCACGGGATCAGCGTCACGCGCCGGCGCCGGGCCACCACCGTCTTCCGGGCACCGGCCTGCCGGCTCTACCGGGAGATCGGCGAGACCGACCTCGTCCAGGTGCCGGCCACCTACCCGATCACGGCACCCACCGTGCTCCGGCACGCCCAACGCGAGGGGTGGCCGGCCTTGCTCGACTTCCACTTCGAGCCCCGGCCCCCGTCGACCATGGGGAAGGCCGGCGCCCGGGTCTACCGCAAGGTCGGGCCCGCCACCTACGACAGCGCCGCGCTCGTCGCCGTGCGCTCCCAGGCCTACGCCAAGAGCGCGCCCAGCCTGCAGGGCATCCCCGACGAGAAGCTCCGGGTGGTCCCCAACGGGATCGACCCGGATCGCTTCCGGCCCGACGGCCCGGCCCGGGGCGGCGACTACCTCCTGTTCGTCGGCCGCCTGGTCCCCTACAAGGGCCTGCACGTTCTGCTCCAAGCCGTGGCCCGGTCGATGGACATCGACCTGCCCGTGGTCATCGCCGGCGACGGGCCGCTGCGTGAGGACCTCGAGGCCCAAGCCGCCCGGCTCGGGGTCGACGCCACGTTCCTCGGGTACGTCCCCGACGAGGATCTCCCCGCCCTCTACCGGGGCGCCGCGCTGACCGTCCTGCCCAGCGTCAACGGCCAGGAAGCCTTCGGGATCACGCTGCTCGAGAGCATGGCCTGCGGGACGCCCGTGGTCGCCTCCGACCTGCCCGGCGTGGCCGACGTCGCCACCCTCGGGGGGCTGGTCGCCAACACCGGCGACGCCGGGTCCCTGGCCTACCAGCTCGAACGCGCCCTGGACCCTGGCCGCTTGGACCAGGGCAGCGACCTGGCCGACCGGATCCGCGGGTCGTACAGCTGGGAGGCGGTCACCGACCGGTTCGAGGCGGTCTACCACGAGATCCAGGAGGGCCAGGACCATGGCCGATCCCGCCCAGGACCCGAGGAGGTCGTGCCCGCATGAAGCTCCTGGCCGTCACCCCCTACTACCACCCCGAGGGCGGCGGCCTCGAGCGCTACGCCCACGAGATCCTCTCGCGCCTGGCCGGCGACGGCCACGACGTCCACGCCCTCAGCTTCACCACCGAGGCCCCCGGGCAGGCCACGATCGGCGGCGTCCAGGTCCAGCGCATCGACCCGCTCGTCCGGCTCGGGAACACGCCCATCCATCCCACCTTCGCCGGGACCGTGCGGGAGGCCATCGAGGCCACCGACCCCGACGTCGTGGTGGGCCACACACCGGTCCCCTTCCCCGCCGAGATGGCCTACCTGGCCGCTCAGCGCGCCTCGGTGCCCTTCGTGCTCACCTACCACGCCGGCCGCCTCCACGGCAGCACCCCATGGCTCGACACCCTGGCCAGCCTCGACCGGGTCACCCTGGAAGGCCGCATGCTCGACGGTGCCGACCACCTGATCGCCGTGGGCCCCTACGTCCGCGACAACGCCCTGGCTAGCCACAAGGAGAAGGTCACCATCGTCCCGCCCGGCGTCGACACCGACCGCTTCCGCCCGGGCGCCTCGACCGACCGACCCGGCATCCTGTTCGTCGGACCCCTGGACACCTCCTACCGATGGAAAGGCATCGACGTGTTGTGGCAGGCCTTCGAGCGCGTGCATCGCCAGGTCCCCGAGGCCACGCTCACCCTCATCGGGGACGGCGACCGAGCCGACGCCTTCGCTGACCGGGCCGAGCGGTTGGGCGACCGCGTCCGCATGCTCGGCCACGTGCCCGACGAGCGGCTGATCGCCGAGTACCAGGCCGCCACCGTCACCGTCCTCCCCAGCACCACCGACGCCGAGGCCTTCGGCATGGTCCTGGCCGAGGCCGGCGCCTGCGGGACCGCCGTGGTCGGCTCGGATATCGGCGGCATCCCGGACCTGGTCCGCCACGGCGAGAACGGCCTGCTCGTCCCCCCCGGTGACGCCGACGAGCTGGCCGACGCCCTGATCCGGCTCCTGGAGGACCCCAGGGCTGCCGCGCGCATGGGCCAGCGCGCCCGGGACCGCATGGAACGGGACCACGACTGGGACGACCTGGCCACGCGCACCGCGCACGTGCTTGGCCACATCGTCGGGCAGGCCACCCTGCCGGCCCCCAGCCCCACCCGGACGCCGGCCCCGACGACCGACGGCCGCCAACAGCAGATCCTCGACGTCCAGGAGGGCACCTGACCGTGGCGACCACCCCGGCACACGCCATCGGTCGGCTGGTCGGCCGCGTCAAGCACCGGCTCACCGAACCCCAGCACCGCGATGCCCTCTACCTCATGCTCAACACGGGGGCCATGGCCGCCGCCGGGCTCCTCTTCTGGCTCATCCTCACCCGCGTGCTCTCCCTGCCCGAGGCCACCGTCGGCCACGGGTACGCCATCATCTCGCTGGGCACCGCCGTGGCCGTCGTCGCCAAGGGCGGGCTCGACATCGCGCTCACCCGGCACGCGCCGGATGCCAGCCGATCGGCCGCCAGGCGCCTGCTCTGGCAAGGCATCGGGGCCGCCACGACCATCGCCCTCCTGCTCACCGTGCTGCTCCCCCTGGCCGCCATGGCGGGCATCCCCGTGCCCGCCCTGGCCCCTACGGGCTGGGCCCTGGTCGTCCTGATCGCCCTGGGTCTCCTCGTGATGTGGCTCCAGGACGCCTACTTCATCGCGGAGCGCGAAGCCCGCATGACCTTCGGGCGCAACCTGGCGGCCAGCATCGTCCGCGTCCTCCTGCCGATCGCCCTGGTCGCCGTTGCCTTCCCCCAGCCGGTGGCCCTGGCTTGGGGCCTGGCCGTCCTCCTCTCGGGCCTGATCGGGATCGTGCTCTCCCAGCGCCTGCCGGCCCGCGAGACCGGAGCGGTCCGGCCCAAGGCGTTCTGGATGACGGCCGTCCGCAACGTGGCCAGCAGCGCGGCCGAGTTCCTGCCCGGCTTGCTCCTGGTCCCGATGGTCCTGGCCGTCCACGGCGCCGAGGCCGCCGCCTACTTCGGCATGGCCTGGACCGTGGCCCATCTCATCTTCCAGGTCTCGGCGGCCATCGGTCGCAGCGCCCTGGTCAGCTTCGTGCGCGAACCCGAGACCCGGCACCCGACGGCCGTGCGACGCGGCCTCCTCCAGCACGCCCTGATCGTGCTCCCCGGGGCCGCCCTGGCCGCCGTCATCGCCCCGTGGCTGCTGGCTATCTTCGGGCCCAGCTACGCCGCTGGTGGCGCCACCGTGCTCAGCATCCTGGCGGCCAGCATCCTGCTGGTCGCCCCGGCCTACCTCTACCTGGCCCTGCTCCGCGCCCGGGAGAACGTCCTGGGCCTCACCACCCTCCCCCTGGTCACCATCACCCTGCTGTTCACGCTGGTCCCCCTGATGCCCGAGAGCCTCGGCCTGGCCGGGGTCGGCATCGCCTGGTGCCTGGCCAACGCCCCCTTCGGCCTCTGGGGTGCCTGGCGCCTCTACCAGGAAGCCAAGGAGGTGAGCCCCGACGATGACGCGTCTGTCGATCGTCGTCCTCACGTTGGATGAGGAGGCCACCATCGGCCCCTGCCTAGCCAGCCTGGGCGACCAGCGCGACCAGGACTTCGAGGTCATCGTCATCGACGCCGACAGCCAAGATCGCACCGTCGACATCGTGCGCGACCACCAGCCCAGCTTCCCCGTCCCGCTCCGCCTCGAAGCCAGCGACGACCACCTGCCCATCGGCCAGGCCCGCAACCTCGGGGTCCACCTGGCCCACGCCCCCCACGTCGCCTTCCTCAGCGCCGATGCCGAGCTCGATCCCGGCTGGACCGAGGCCGCGCTCGAGACCCTCGAGGACCACGACATGGTCTACGGCCGTCAGGTCCACACCCCGGAGACCTGGACCACCGCCGCCGCCATCCGGGGCCTACGGTACCACTTCCCCGACCGACCCGTCGACGATCCGATCCCCTACGCCTCCAACGTCGCCGCCGCCTACACCAAGGACCTGCTCCTTGAGCACCCGTTCGACCCTGGCGCGGATGCCGCCGAGGACCTGCTCATCGCCGAGCGCGCCCAAGCCACCGGCTACCGCGTCACCTACGACCCCCGCCTCGTCGTCCACCACCACGACGTCACCACGTTCGACGAGGAGCTCACCAAGAACCTGCGGGAAGGCCGCGGCTGGGGCCGACACGCCGGCGAGCTCGGCCTGATGCCCCACCTGCTCGGCTGGGCCCTGGCCTTGATCGCCGCCCTGGCCCTGATCCCGATCTGGCCCCTGGCGGGTCTGGGCGCCTTGGTCGCCCTCCTCTACCTCCCCGCCCTACGCCGGGCCCTCCGGCACACGGGCCAGATGCCGACCGGCCCCCTGATCAAGGGCGTGCTGGCCAGCCCGCCCTTCGACCTCGTGTTCCTGGCCACCTACCTGCAAGGCCTGATCCAGGGCCTGACCGACCGTTCCCCGAACCACCCCCCCGAGGAGACCCAAGCATGAGCCAGACCACCGTGTTCATCATCCTCGACGCCGCGAGGACCGACTACCTCGACCCCGACCAGATGCCCTTCCTCCACGGGCTCAGCCAGGACGCCCTCACCGGCGCCGTCGAGAGCCCACCCGGGTTCGCCCAGCGCACCGTCCTGTTCAGCGGACGCTACCCCGACACATCGGGCAACTTCAGCGCGTTCGCCTACGACCCGGACCAAAGCCCCTTCGGTTGGGTCGAGCACCTGGGCCCCCTCCGCGGCCTGATCCGCCCACGCAAGGTCATGTACCCCGCCCGGCTCGCGATCGACACGATCACCGGGTGGCTCACCGACGCCTACCACACCGACCCCGCGTGGATCCCACCCCGGTTCCTGCCCTCCTTCAGACCCTGCGAGGACATGCAACCCATCGACGCGCCCGGGGCCCTTGGCGCGTCGAGCCTCTTCGACCTCTGCCGCCAGGACGGGCTGAGCTACCGGTACATCGGCCACCCGATCAGCGGCGACGACGACAAGGTCTGCCAGGTCCTCACCCGCGAGCTCCGCGACGACCCGGACGAGGACGTGTTCATCGCCCAGTTCAGCGCCACCGACGAGGAGGCCCACCACCACGGCCCCCACAGCGACCACGTCCGCCAACAGGTCCTCCCCGAGCTCGACGCGAAGCTGGCCAGCATCCACGCCGCGCTCACCGCCGGCTCGGGGACCTGGGACCTGTTCATCCTGGGCGACCACGGCATGGCCCCGGTCGAGCAACGCGTCGACGTCCTCGGCTACCTGGACGACCTGGACGTCGAGCCCGGCAAGGACTACGTCGCCTTCGTCAACAGCACCCTGACCGTCTTCTGGTACCTCTCGCCGGCCGGGATGGACGCCATCGAGGGCATCCTGCCCGAGATCCCCGGCACCTACCCCCTCGACGAGGAGGACCGCCACGAGCTCCGGATCCCCACCGAGGAGCGCTGGGGCCACAGCATGCTGGCCGCCGAGCCCGGCGTGCTCTTCTGGCCGGACTACTTCCACGTCACCGACTCGACCATCCGAGGCATGCACGGCTACCTCGACAAACAGACCGAAGGCCTGGGCCTGTGCGTGCTGGCCTCCAACCGGGCCGAGATCCCCACCAAGCACGTCGGCGCGTGCCCCCTGGTGGACGTGTTCCCGACCCTGTTGGATCTCCTGGAGCTCCCGCACCCGTCCACCAACGAAGGCACCAGCCTCCTGCAACGGCCCGACCAGACCGAGCCCGGTCCCGGCCAGGACACGCCGGTGCTCCCCGCCACCGGCCGACCCAACCCCGCGTGATGCCATGCCCTACACCATCGAGGACACCCCGGCCATCGTCGACCGCATCGAGGCTGACCTGGCCACGATCGCGGCCACGGTCCGCGACGGCGACCCGCACCTGCGCGCCCTCGTCCTCACCGGGGCCTTTTCCCGAGGCGAGGGTGCCGTGCTCGACGGCCAACCCCAGAACGACTACGACCTGGTCGCCCTGCGCGGCGTCGGCCGCGCCGATCCGTCCTACCCCGAGATGGCCGCCGAGCTCGAGGACGAGCTCGGCCTCCACATCGACCTGGCCCCGGTCCCGACCTGGCGCTTGCGCTGGGTCGACAGGTCGATCTTCTGGTACGAGACGGCGCTGAGAGGCCAGACCCTCTGGGGCCCGGAGCTGCTGGATCGGATCCCCATCCGCTCGGCCGACGACCTGGCCCCGACCGAGGGCCTGCGCCTGCTGGTCAACCGGGCCGCTGGGCTCCTGCTGGCCACCGGGCAAGACGACCCCCACCACCACCGCATCCAAGCCTCCAAGGCGCTCCTGGCAGCGGCCGACGCCCATCTGCTGCCGACGGGCAACTTCCCCCCCAGCCAGACCGAACGTTGGCGGCTCCTGCGCGACATGCACGACCAGGGGTCGGCGCCCTCTGGCCTCGACGAGCAGATGCCCTGGTTCGCCTGGGCCTACAGCTTCAAGGTCGACCCCAAGGGGGCCGGCCGTCCCGCCCCCGAGGAGGCCTGGCAGGCCGCCCGCCAGGCCGTGCTCGAGGCTGTCCCGAGGGTCATGGCCCACGCCGAGCTCCCCTCCCTGGATGCCTACCAGGCCACCGACGGGCTGGCCGACCACCTCGTCTACGCCTGGAAAGCCACCCAGCTGTCGGGCGCCACGCCGTTGGCGGCCAACCCGACCGGCAAGGTCCGCGTGGCCACCCTCCGGCTGCTCCAGGCCTGCCCCGATGGGACGATCCGGCCCGAGGTCGCGCGCCGCCACCTCGGCGCGCTGACCGACATCGACGGCGACCCGCTGGACGCGCTCGATGCGCTGCGGCAGGCCACGCTCCAGTGACCCGTCGGGCCGGGGTCATCCTTGGCTGGCGCCACCCCAGGGGACCAGCGCCAGGGTGACGCCGATGCCCAACAAGACCAGCGGGGTCGCCCACGGGATCGGGACCCCGACGACAGCCAGGGCCAGGGCCAGGATCGCCAGGGCGCCGAACAGGCGCAGCGGACCCGTGCGCAGACGTCGCTGGTCGGTCAACGCGACCGCCGCGATCGCCCCCCAGGCCAACAAGCCGGCCGCCAGGGCCCCACCGAGCTGGGCCAGCTCGTTCACGCGATCACCTCGGCCAGGACGCCCAGGGCCATGACCGCCATGGGCGCGGGAACGTTGCCCGGCAGCTCCAGGCTCTGGCCCCGGCCGACCTCCCAGGCGATCAACGCCAGGGCGGCGGCCGCGAAGTACCGGATCAGGTGCAGCGTGGTCGCCTGGGCCAACGCCAAGCCCAAGGCGGCGGCCGCCACGTTGACCAGGACGCTGAACAGCGCCGTGAGCAGGAACTCGCGGCGACCGTCGCTCTCGCCCAACCGGGCCTCCTCGACGGCGGCCAGGAAGGCCCCGACGCCGGCGATCATGGTGAACGCGACGGTCAGGACGACCACCGGCTCGGCCAAGTGGCCACCGGCCGCCAGGACCATGACCTGGCCGTCCAGCGCGGCCAAGGTCGTCAGCAGGAACAGGCGGGAGCCCAGGGCCCTGCGCACAAGCGAGCCCTCGCCCAGGCACCGCTGGACCAGGGCGGGCAAGGCAGGCAGCGCGACAGAAGAGGTTCTGCTGGAGCTCTCGTGCATCGGGGTCACCTCAGGAGCGAGGACCGAACAGCCGGGTCCACGATCCTACACGGCAACCCCGTGACCAAGGCACGGGGCTCCATGTCGGAAAATGATAGCGAGTACGCTCGTGCCGGGCATCCCCGTCATGGGGGACGACGTGGCGACAGGCGCACTCGTCACGATCACCTCTCAGGGTGAGGGGGGTCTTATCCCTTGCGGTCCCGGCCATCGTGCATGTGAGGGCGACCCATGCACCGTCGGTGCGCCGTGCCGGGTGCATCGTATGCTTTTAGGCCCCTACCCCCTTGCGCGCTCCAGTGTTCACGAAGGTCCTGATCGCCAACCGTGGCGAGATCGCCATCCGGGTCATCAAGGCCTGCCGCGAGCTCGGCATCGCCACCGTGGCCGTCTACAGCGACGCCGACGAGCACGGCCTGTTCGTGGAGCTGGCCGACGAGGCCGTCCACATCGGCGGGACCGCCCCTGGCGACTCCTACCTGCGCCAGGACCGGATCATCGAGGCCGCCGAGCAGACCGGCGCCGAGGCCATCCACCCCGGCTACGGCTTCCTCTCCGAGAACCCGAGCTTCAGCCGAGCCGCCGAGGACGCCGGGCTCGTGTTCGTCGGGCCCACCGGCGACAGCATGGAGGCCTTGGGCGACAAGGTCGAGGCCCGTGAGACCGCCCAGGAGGTCGGCGTGCCCACCAGCCCCGGCAGCGACGGGCCCGTCGGCGACGAGAAGATCGCCACCAAGGTCGCCGGCGACATCGGCTACCCCGTCCTCCTCAAGGCTGCAGCCGGCGGTGGCGGCATGGGCATGCGCCTGGTCGAGGGCGAGGACGAGATCGGCCCGGCGTTCAAGGAAGCCAGCCAGCAAGCCGAGAACGCGTTCGGCGACGGCCGGCTGTTCATCGAGAAGTTCCACCTCCAGCCGCGCCACATCGAGATCCAGCTGCTTGGCACCGACGACGGGGCCATCCACCTCGCCGAGCGCGAGTGCAGCATCCAGCGCCGCTACCAGAAGCTCATCGAGGAGGCCCCCAGCCCGGCCGTCGACGCCGACCTGCGCGAGGAGATCGGCCAGGCCGCCGTCACCATGGCCGAGGCCGTCGGGTACCGCAACGCCGGCACCGCCGAGTTCCTGCTCACCGACGAGGGCTTCTACTTCAACGAGCTCAACGCCCGGCTCCAGGTCGAGCACCCGGTCACCGAGCTGGTTACCGGCGTCGACCTGGTGAAAAGCCAGCTGAGGATCGCCGCCGGGGAACCCATCGGTGTGACCCAGGACGGGATCGAGATGCGCGGGCACGCCATCGAGTGCCGGATCAACGCCGAGGACCCGCTCAAGGGCTTTGCCCCCAACCCCGGCACCCTGACCGCCTACCAGGAGCCCAAGGGCCCCTTCGTCAGGGTCGACAGCGGCATGGAGCCCGGCAGCCAGGTCCGCGGCGAGTACGACAGCCTGATCGCCAAGCTCATCGTCTGGGGTCAGGACCGCGACGAGGCCCGGCACCGGACCATGGCCGCCTTGCGCGACTTCCACGTGGACGGCGTCAAGACCGTTATCCCGCTCCACCTGGCGATCATGCAGGAGGACCATTTCGTCCGGGGCGAGATGTCCACCAAGTACCTCGAGGAGATCCCCGTGCTCGACACGGTTCGGGGCGCAGCCGAGGACGAACGACGCAAGGCCTACGGACGGATCGCCGCCATCGCGGCGGCCCTCCAGCACACCGGCGGCCTCTTCGCCGTGGCCAACCAACGCCCGGTCAGGCAAGGCGGGACGGCCCCGTGGGTCCAGCAGGAGGGGCGCCGATGAAGGTCGACCTGGTCGTCGGCGGCCGCGAGCACACCGTCGAGCTCGAGCCCGGCACCGACGACGGGGAGTACCGGGTCATGGTCGACGGGGAACCCTTCGACGTCCACGTGGGCGAGAGCGAGGAACCCGGCGCCACGCTGTGCAAGCTCAACGGGACCGAGCACCACGTCCGACGCACCGGGCGGGTCCTCCACGTCGACGACGAGCGGGTCGACGTGGCCGTGCGCCACCTAGCCCAAGCCCGAGCCGGTGGAGGCTTGGGTGCCGGCGGCGAGATCCTGCCGCCCATGCCCGGCCGGGTCCTGGAGATCCTGGTCGCGGAGGGCGACGAGGTCGAGGCGGGTCAGACCCTGGTCGTCCTCGAGGCCATGAAGATGCAGAACGAGATCAAGGCCGACGGCCCTGGCGTGGTCAAGGAGATCAAGGTCGCCGAGGACGACACCGTCGAGGCCAGCGACGTCCTGATGATCGTGGGCGCGGCTTGACGGGCAGACGTCACAGGAGCCCCGCAAGGGCCTCCCGGGTGGCAGCCAGGTCCGGCTGGATCTCGCCAGCCTCGATCCGGTGGACGTGCTCGACCAAGGCAGCGTTCACCGGCGTCTGGACACCGTGGGCCTGACCGGTCTCGACGATGACCCTGTTGAGGTGGTCGACCTCTGTGGACCGGCCCCGCTCCAAGCTCTGCAGGCTCGAGGACCGCATCCGCTTGTAGCGACGACCGACGAACCGGAGCAACAGGTCCCGCCACCACCAGCTGAACCGGCCCGGGTCATCGGGGAGGGCCATCCGGTCCGGCGGGAGCCCAGCCACGGTCTCGAAGCTGACCCCGTCGGCGACCCCGGCGCGGTACCCCTCGGTCTGGATGTGCACGAAGGCTTGGCGCACCCAGGCGTGCTCGAGCATGCCACCCATGGTCTCCCCGGTGGCGACGCCGAGCGTGGTGGTGCAGCTGTTGATCAGGA
>CAYXGD010000031.1:0-16122 GCA_964464425.1 uncultured Thermoplasmatales archaeon | reverse complement strand
ACAGGACGACCAGGGCGACCAGGGTCCACCGTTGCCAACGGATGCTCACACCTCCGAGGAGGGCGCATCGAGGTCCTTGCCGCAGTGCGGGCAGACGCGGGGGTCGTCCGCGCGGACCTGGGAGGCAGCCTCCGCCTCGGCCTCCTCATCCTGCTCACGCTGGAGCTCCTCGACGAAGCCGGAGCCCAGGATGCCGGCCGGCAGGGCGATCATGCCCACGCCCAAGAGCGCGATGAAGGCGCCGAGGACCCGACCGAGCGGGGTGATCGGGACGACGTCGCCGTAGCCGACCGTGGTCAGCGTGATCACGGCCCACCAGAGCGTGCGCGGGATGCTGGAGAAGGCCTCGGGTTGGGCTTCGTGCTCGACCAGGTACATCAGGCTCGAGGAGAGGATCAAGAGCACGCCGACGGTGAACAGGGTCATCACCAGCTGCTGGCGCTTGGCCCGGAAGACCCGGCCCATGGACTGCATGGCCTTGCTGTACCGAGCCAGCTTGAGCACCCGGAAGATGCGGAACAGACGCAACAGCCGCAGGAACCGCAGATCCAGGGCCACCGCCACGGGCAGGTAGAACGGGAGGATGGCCAGCAGGTCGATCAGGGCCAGCGGCGTCCCCATCCACCGCAACCGACCCCGGACCTCCCCCTGGAAGCCGGGGTCCTCGGGGATCGCCCAGAGCCTGGCCAGGTACTCCACCGTGAACACCGCCACGGAGACCGCCTCGAACGCATCGAACCAGGCGCCGTAGGCCTGGTCGAGGCTCTGGACCGTCTCGAGGATGATCGCCACGACGTTCAGCAGGATGAGGACGAGGATCCCCGTGTTGATGACTCGGGAGGCAGCGCTTCGGCTGCCGACCCGGAGGACCTCGTGGACGCGACGTCGCAGGCCCAGGACCGTGGCACCCCGGTGGTCTACGGCTCGCGGGGACCATCAACCGACCGGTTCGCGGCGGTGGGCAGGGGCGGGCCTTATACGCCCCATGCGCATGGCGACATGGCCATGGCCGAGCCGCCGATCCCCGCTCGTTACGCCATCCTGCTCGAGCTCCTCCGCGACGGCCCCTCTCGGGCCAGCGACCTCGTCGAGCCGACCGACCTGACCTTGCAGGGGGTCTCCTACCACCTCAAGCAGCTGGCCAGCGAGGGGCTGGTCGCGATCGAGGAGGAGGACCGCCGCGCCCGGTTGACCCAGGAGGGCATCGAGGCCCTGCACGACCACTTCCAGGGCCTCAAAGCGTTCGTGGATCTGGCGCTTTCGGAGATGCTGCACGTCGAGGAATGCGTGGCGCTGGCCGACGAGCCCGTCGAGGAGGGTGACGAGGTCGGCCTGTTCATGGTCGACGGCCGGTTGGTGGCCCGTCAGGAAGCCAGCCCGAGCTCCGGGCGTGTCCGGGTGCCGGGTGGGGCCGGTGACCTCGTCGTGGTCTCGGGTCTGTCGGGCGTCGTAGACCTGGCCCCAGGCCGGGTCGACGTCGTTCGGCTGCCACGGGCCTCCCGGCTCCCGGAGGCCTCGGCCTTGGCCGACCTGGTCGAGAGCACCGTGCCTGGCTGGGACGTCCTGGGCCTTGCTGGCCTGGAGGCCGAGGTCATGGCTGAACGGTGCGGTCTGGACGAGGCGGGCGAGGTCGTCCGTTTCGGGACCGGTCCGGCAGCCCGGAACGCCGCCCAGGTCGGCCTCGACGTCCTGGTGATCGCCAGCCAGGAGACGATCCGGAGCGTCCTGGAAGCGTTGGAAGATGGGGCCGGCGACCCCTCGGCCTCAGCGTCGGTCCACGTCCACGACCTCCCCGAGGCCTAGCGAGGGCGCCCTCCCCGGGCAGGGCCGGACCGCCTGGGGTTTTACACCCCGCAGCCGTTCCTCCCTGCATGTTCCAGGCCAAGGACCCCGAGTCCGAGTCCGATGCCGAGCTGCTGGCCCGCGGCTTCGAACCGGTGGGCCGGGAGGACTGGGTCATGCTCGTCATCGCTGCCCTGGATGTCCTCCTGCTCCTGGCCAAGGACGTCTACGGCGCGTTCATGCCGACGCTGCTCGAGCGGATCATCGTCGGTCTCGACCTCGTCATCGTCGGCATCTTCGCCATCGAGTTCCTGGTCGAGATGTTCCGCGCCTCCAGCAAGCTCCGGTACACCAAGAACCACTGGTACGAGGTCGTCGGCCTCGTGCCCATCGCGCACTGGGGCTTCCGCGCGTTCCGCTTGGTCCGCTTGCTGCGGTACTGGGTCGTGATGCACGTGCCCACCGAGAGGTACCACGACCGGTCCTGGCACGCCGCCCTCGTCCGGGGCCTGATCGGCCACTACCGGGGGGTCCTGCTCGAGGAGATCACCGACCCGATCGTGCTGGCCAGCATCAGCGCCATCGAGGGGCCGCTGACCCGGGCCCGGTTCGCCGGGACCATCGGTGAGCGCCTGGACACACGGCGTGATCACCTGCACACCGTGGTGCGGGAGGCCGTCGAGACGACCAAGGGGGTAGGTCCGCTCTTGTCGACGAAGACCGGGCGTCGCCTGGTCATCCAGGTGACCGACGAGGTCCTCGACCAGGTGATCCTGACGCTCCGCAGCGATGAGCTCAACGAGGTCCTCTCCGAGTCGATCCAGGATGTCCTGGACGAGCTGCGGGAGAAGGTCCGCGAGAAGGAGTACCGGGTCGCCGGTGGCAGCCGCCTGCGACCGAGCCTCGGGCCCGGTCAGGCCCTCCCAGCCGAGGAGTAGCGACCGCAGGGTCGGCTCGCCATGGGCGGCCGGGGGCCAGGCTCATCAAGCCGGTGTGCCTTCCCTGGTCCATGGAAGCGTCGCCTGCCCCGACCGAGGACCCGTCCGGAGACCGGCTCTCTCGCGGCCTGGAGCCCGTCGGCACCGGCGAGTGGGTCATGCTCGGCCTGGCCATCCTCAACGTGCTGCTGCTCTTCGCGGTCGACAGCTACGCGGTGTTCCTGCCGGCCCTGGTCGCCAAGCTCGTCATCCCCATCGACCTGGCGTTGGTGGTCATCTACGCGATCGAGTACCTCGGCCGGCTGGCCAAGGCCGACCGGAAGCTGCTCTTCGTCAAGAACCACTGGTACGACCTGGTCGGGATGGTCCCCATCAGCACGGTCACCTTCCGGGCGTTCCGTCTCGTCCGCCTGGTGCGGATCTACGTCGTGTCCCGGCTGGACTGGGAGGGTGAGCCGTCCTGGCACAAGGCGTTCGTCCGCGGGGTGGTCCGTCGCTACCTGGACATCCTGCTCCAGGAGCTCACAGCGCCGATCATGTTCGCTGGGATCCAGATGGTCAAGAAGCCGCTGAAGAAGGCGCGGTTCGCGGCCATGATGGGCAAGATCATCGACACCCAGCGGCGCCAGGTCCACGCCGTGGTCGGTGTGACGTTGGAGAACACCAAGGGCGTCAAGCAGGTCGCCGGCACCAAGGCCGGTCAACGGTTGACCCAGGCGGTGACCGAAGCCGTGCTCGATACCGTCGTGGACACCCTGAAGAGCGACGAGATGAACGAGCTGGTGGCCAACGCCACCGAGGACGTGCTCAACGAGGTCACCTCGAACATGACCGGGGCCGAGGCCCCGGTGGCCGAGACGCTGGAGGCCACGGGCCCGAGAGCGCCGGCCCCGTCCAAGGCGTGAGCCGGCCTACCCCCAGGGGTTGGCCAGCTCGCGGACCCGGGTCCTGTAGAACCTGGCGAGGAAGTAAACCATCGAGAGCAGGAACAGGCCTGCCTCGATCGAGGCGCGGAGCAGGTAGTCCCCGTAGATGGCAGCGTCGACCTGGGACCAGTAGCCGACCTTGAACATATCGTGCACCAGGACCACGAGCGCGACAGCGCCGAGGCCCACCAGCACGATGTCGAGGTAGAACAGGAGTTGGTTCTTCTGGCGGGTGTCCATGGGCATCCCACGCCTCCATGCGAGGGCGTGGGTCAAGAACGTGTCGGTTCTAGCCGGGGAACCTCGTCACTGGTCCGGCTGGCCGAGCATGGTCAGCAGGACCCCGGGGATCAGCACGATCAGCCCGGTGATGAGGAAGAACGCGTTGACGCCTAGGTCCCAGGAAAGGCTGAGCCCACCCGGGCCGATCTTGTTGGCCTCGAAGAAGAGGGCGATCCCGATGAAGGCCAGGCCGATCCAGACGGACAGCGGGGTGTCGAACTTCCCGTCGCTATCCTTGGTGAACAGGCGCATCGGGCGGTGCAGACCCGCGGTCCTATTTCAGGGTTCTCCCCTGCGTCGACGCCCGCCGGTCCAAGCGGCGCCCCCCTCGGTCCCCAAGGGACGTCACGTCAAGCCGCTTGCATCCCGACCGGAGGTCGTCGATTCGACGCTATACGAACGACACGCCGTCATCCTGCCCCACACGGGCCCGACCGTCTAACGGTTCATCCAGAAACTTGATAAAGAGACCAAAGGGCTGGAGGGCTGATGCTGAGGGTCCGTGCCGTCACGGCGTTCGCTCTGTCCCTGGCCGCTCTTCTCTTGTTGGCCGGGGCGAGCGGAGCCGAGACGCCAGGGACCGAGGACCTCCGCATCGAGGACCCGGCCACCCAGACCGAGGACCTGGAGCTCGACGCGGTCGCTGACGAGGTCGAAGGCACCACCACCGAGGACGACACCAGCGCCCTCGAGGAGATCGGGGAGCTGCTTGGCTCGGCCGCCAGCGCCGTCGTCGACGCTGTCGCTGCCACGGCAGGCGCCATCGCTGATGTCTCGGTGGCGATCGGCCAAGGCCTCTGGACCGCGATCACCCTCGTCGGGGACGGGCTCGTCTGGACGGTCACCGGGATCGCCGACGTCCTCGCCTGGACCGGCCAGATGCTCTGGACCGGCGTGGTCGCCACCGGCGACGCGATCGCCTGGCTCGGCATCCAGCTCGGCCACGGCACCGTCGCCATCGGCAAGGGCCTGTGGAGCGGCATCGCCTGGACCGGCCAGATGCTCTGGACCGGCCTCGTGGGCACCGGCGACCTGCTCGTCGCCGCGACCCTGGGCACCTGGGGCCTGCTCACCCAAGTGGGTGGCGCCCTGATCGCTGCCTGGCCCGAGGACCCCAAGCACCAGGCCGTCGCCGCCGGCGCTGCAGGCAGCACGGTCGCCGCCGCCGGCGCAGCCGCCTGGTACACGAAGGCCTGGCGGTACGCCCGCTACCTGCCCTTCCTGGCCCCGCTCTACACGCGGCTGTCCCGCGAGGACCTCCTCGACCACCCGATGCGTCAGGAGATCCACGGGCTCATCCAGGACAACCCGGGCATCCACATGAGCGAGCTCGGCCGCGAGCTGGACGCCTCGTGGGGCACCCTGCTCCACCACCTCGACAAGCTCGAGAAGGCCCGCTTGGTCGTCAGCGAGGACACCAGCGGCAAGCGGTGCTTCTTCCTGCCCGGCCAGGTCAGCCAGGAGCACAAGGACATCCTGCCCGCCCTGGAGAACGAGACCGCCCGGGCGATCGCCGAGCACTTCGCCGACAACCCCGGGGCCACGCAGAAGGACGCCGCCGAGGCCCTGGACCTGTCGGCCGCCCTGGTCAGCTGGCACGTCAAGCGGCTGGAGAAGGCCGGCGTGCTGACCCGGACCCGGGAGGGTCGGACCAAGAAGGTCGGCGTCACCCAGGCCGCCATGACCGCCATGGCCTCCGCCTGAACGGCCCCGGCATCCTGAGGATCACCGGGGAGCGGCGGCCATCTTGACCAGCGTGGGCACCCCATGGTTTAACAAGCCCCCCCTCATCGGTGGGGTTGGCGATGAACCCCTCCCGCCCCGCGATCGCGCTCTGTTTGACGCTCACGCTGGTCCTGGCCGGCTGCACCTCCCCCGGTGGCCCCTCGGCCGAGACCGCCGGTGAGCTGAACCTGGCCCCCGGATCGACCGCGTCCGTGCCCTTGACCTTCGAGAGCATCAACGCGACACCGGAGGATGCCCAGCTAGCGGTGAGCGACGCTGGCGGGCTGGAGGCCGAGATCCCCGCGACCCCACTGGCCGGGGACAACGGGACCCTCAACGGTTGGCTCACGGTGACCGTCGCCGAGGACGCCAGCCCCGGTGACCACCAGGTCATCGTGGCGCTCACGGCCGGCGACGAGACCAAGCGGGCCCAGGTCGACGTGAGCATCACCCAGCCCAACGAGACGCTGGCCCAGGGCGAGATCGCTCAGCTCCACCTCACCGCCCGGACCCCGGACGGGAAGGTGGCGTTCACGACGGACAGCAACGTCAGCGACAGCCCGTTCCCGACCACCGAGAGCTTCCAGCCGCCCCGCCGCCCGGGCCCCACCCAGGTCCCGCTCCAGGAGCGCGCCCAGCTCCCCGGTGACCTGCTCGAGAACCTCGTCGGCGCGGGGATCGGCCAGGACCTCTCCGTCGAGGTCCCCGATGCCTTCGGACCGGAGACCCTCCAGCAGAACCAGTCCCGCGAGGAGACGATCCAGCGGACGATGGAGCGCCAGCGCGTCACCGAGGTGCCCCGTCAGCTCGCCATGCAGCGCCAGCTGATCAACGAGTCGACCGAGGAGGGCGACACGCTCGACCTGCCCGGTACCGAGCTTCCCTACGTCGTCGATCACCTGAACGAGACCCAGGTCCGCCTGGTGCTCGACGCCCAGGAGAACCAGACGTACACGATCTACGAGGCTTGGCCCGATGCGGCCCAGGTCACCCAGGTCAACAACACGACCGTGACCCTCTACGTCACACCCGCCGTCGACGAGGGTGAGACGTTCACCTGGAACCCGCAGTGGCCTAACGCGACCGAGATCGTGACCATGACCGACGACGAGATCGTCCTCCGGCATAGCCCCGAGCCCGGCACCACCTACACCCAGACCAACCGCCGCGGACAAGCCACGGAGCTGACCGTGGCCGAGCTCACCGAGGACAACATCGTCGTCGAACGTGACAACCCGCACCCGTTGGCGGGCCAGACCATGACCTTCGAGATCCGCGT
Source organism: uncultured Thermoplasmatales archaeon (assembly GCA_964464425.1). GTDB lineage: Archaea > Thermoplasmatota > SW-10-69-26 > SW-10-69-26 > SW-10-69-26 > CAYXGD01. The sequence continues at coordinate 9,190 of CAYXGD010000031.1, read as the reverse complement.
CGAGGGCCACCAGCAGGCGCCCCAGGGCGGCATGGGGCAACCCGGCCAGCCCAGCCCGAGGTAGGCGCCAGGGCTCGCGGGGCCGCAGCGCTCCCATCGCACGGTCCCGCGATACGACCGTCTGCTCGGCAACGCCGGCCTCGCAGACGGTCTATCTCGCCAGAAGACCCGGGCAGCTACGCCGGTCACGCCCAAGCGACTGGAGACTGCCGCCCCGCCGCCAGGAGAACCGGCGGCAGCCTCCAGATACGACCGTCTGCTCGGCAACGCCGGCCTCGCAGACGGTCTATCTCGCCAGAAGACCCGGGCAGCTACGCCGGGTCTTCTGGCTCGACATGCACGACGACGCGGTCGAGCTCCGGGAGCTTGGCGTGAAGCACCCGCTCGAGAGCCTCGGCGGCCTCGTGGGCCCGTTCGAGCGGGAGCTCACCGGGCGCGATGGCGGTCACGATGGCCTCGAACCGGTCGCCGACACGCTTGATCACGATGGGGCCGGCGGCCTGGAACGGATCGGCGGCGATCGAGGCTTCGATGCGCTCGACCAGCTCATCGTGCTGACCGGTCACATCCTCCCCCGTGCGCGGGTGGCGGGGCATCGGCTCGATGTGCGTGCGCATGCCGACGACCTCCGGCAGGGTCCGCTTGACCCGCGCCTCGAAGGCTTGGGCGATATCGTGGGCCTCGTCGAGGGTCAGGTCGTCGTCGACCTCGACGTGGCAGTCGACCACCAGGCCACCGTCCAGGTCGTCGACGAAGATCTCGTGGATGCCCAAGATGCCGTGCTCGCGCGCGGCCAGGACCTTGAGCTTCGTGGCGGCGTCCTCCCTGGCTTCGACGGGCTCGGCGTGGACGGTGATGTCAGCGGCACCGACCTCGTGGCGGACAGCCTCCTCGACCTCGTCCATGACCCGGTGGGCCTTCTCCATGCCCAGCGCGCGGGGGATCTCGACGGTGGCGTCGACGAAGAGGTCCGGGCCGGCGCCCCGGACCCGCACCTGGGAGGTGGCCTCGACGTCCTCGACGCGGTCGATCGCCCGCCGCACCTGGTCGAGCACCTGAGGTTCGATCCGATCGACCAGGCCGCCGACCGACCGCCAGGCGACGTACACCGAGCCGCCCACGATGAACAGGGCCACGATGAGGGCGGCGACGCCGTCGGCCCGCGGGTAGCCGTGGGTCCCCAGGTAGAGACCGACGAGGACGACGGCGGTCGTGATCAGATCGCTGGTGAAGTGCCAGGTGTCGGCCTCGAGGGCTGGGCTGCGGTGCTCCCGGGTGGCCTTCCGGAGGGTCCACGCGCGCTCGGCGTCGACGAGCATGGCCACGACCATGACCCCGATCACCCAGGTGTCGGCGCGGATCGGGGGTGGGTCCAGGATGCGGACGACGGCGAAGAAGGCGACGATCACCCCTGTGGCGGCAAGGATGCCGGCTTCGGCCAGACCGGCGACGTTCTCGAACTTGCCGTGACCGTAGGGGTGCTCCTCGTCGGCCGGGAGCCTGGCCAGCCGGACCCCGGCGTACACGGTGAGCGCGATGAGGAGGTCCAACCCCGAATCGACGGCGGTCGAGACCACCCCGATCGAGTCCGAGGCGACCGCGGCGGCCATCTTGCCCAGGAAGAGGATCAGGGCCAGCGCGACGGTCCAGAGAGCCACCCGAGCTGCGCCGCGCTGATCCTCGGCGGCCGGCGCAGCGGTGGTGGCCTCATCCATCGTAGGTCAGCGTAGCCTCGATGCCCTTCACCAGGGCATGAAGGGCTCGGTTCTGGGCGGCGTCCACGCCGGCCTCCTCGGCGAACGTGGCGATCTGGCCGCAGATCGCGTCGATCTCGGTCCGTTTGCCGTTCTGGACGTCCTGCAGCATGCTCGACCGGTTGGCCGAGGTCCGGTCGGCGACCTCGGCGGCCTTCTCGACCCACGTGCCCTCCCCCACGTCGATCCCGCGAGCGCGGGCCACGGTCTCGACCTCGCCGGCGACGTCGGCCATCAAACGGGTCAGCTCGGGGAGATCGAGCAGGGCGCCGTTGGGCAGGCCGGTGATGGCGGTCAGGGGGTTGATCGCGGCGTTCACCGCGGCCTTGGCCCAGAGCTGCTCGCGGATGTCGGGGACGACCTCGGTCTCGAGGCCGGCCTGGTTGAAGGCCTCAGCGAGCTCGTGGTGGGCGGGCAGATCCGGCGGTTCGAGCGGGCCAAGGACCGTGTCGCCTAGGCCGGTGTGCTCCACGTGGCCGGGGCCTTGGAAGATGCAGCCGTGGCTGGTCGAGGCCCCGATGGTCCGCTCGGCGCCGACCTGGTCCTCGATCGTCTCGACGTTGCCCAGGCCGTTCTGGAGGCTGACGACGAACGTGGCCGGTCCGATGACCGGGCGGGCCGTGCTGAGCGCTCCGGCGGTGTCGTGGGCCTTGGTGGTGATCAAGACGACGTCTGCCGTCTGTAGGTTCTGGCAGGTCGTGCTCGCCTGGAGCTTGACGCGGCGCTCGGTGTGGCCGGTCAGCCGGAGCCCTTGGGCGCCGATCGCGTCGACGTGAGGGGTGCGACCGATGAGCACGACCTCGTGCTGATCGGCCAGGCGTCCGCCGAACAGGCTGCCGATGGCCCCAGCGCCGACGACCACGATCCTCATGCGTGCCCCTCCGCTGGCATCGAGCCGTGTAGAGGAGCTTCTCGTGGTGAACCTTCGCCTGGCGGGAGGTTCGGCCCGGTCGACAAGCGGCCTGGGCGGCCGGGGTCGTTCACGCCTCGGTCACGTTGAGGCTGACGTTGCGCCACTTGAACAAGCCGGCCGTGGCTCCCAGGGCGACCAAGGTGACGGCGGTCGGCACCCACCAGGACCCGCCGCCCGGGATGCCGCCCATCTGGCGGCTGATCTCGGTGACCTCGCCCAGGAGGCCCCAGAGGTGCCAGGTCAGGGTGGCCTCGTGGACCCGGAACGGGACCCTGGCCAGGGCCGTCTCGGCCACCAGGTGGACAACGGCGATGCCCAGCGCGTAACGGTGGAGGCTGACCAGGAACCCGTACAGCGCGCCGAAAGCCAGGCCGGCCAGGATCAGGCCCGGCAGGGCATCTAGGTAAAGGTCCCAGGTGCCAAGGAAGACGCCGACCGGTGCCGCGCTGAGAGCGATCAAGCCGGCGGTGGTGACGGCGGCGGCCGTGGCACGCTGGAGGCCAAGGGAGGCCCGAGGGATCGGTCGGGTGAGCTGGTAGATCAGGGTGCCCTCTTGGAGCGGGGTGCGCAGCACCGGTCCCGAGGCGACCAGGGCGATCAGGCCGACGATGACGGGGAGCACGAACGTCGTGATCAGGCCGGCGGTGTCCTGCTCGGGCGTGGCCCCAGCCCCCGTGAGCGCCAGCAAGGCCAGCAGGAGGCCGGGGACGGCGGCCAGGGCGATCAAGCCGAGGGCTCGGCGCCCGGAGAGGATGTCGCGCAGGGTCCAGGTGAACGGTGTCAACGTCATCGATGGGACCCTCCGTGGGCGAGCAGGCCGTAGACGCTCTCGAGGTCCTCGTCGAGGGGCGCGAAGCTGGTGATCGGCAGCTCGGCCCCGAGCCGGGTGAGGTCGCGGAAGAAGGCGGTGCCTTGCTGGACCTCGGCGACGACGAGGCCGTCGTCGAGCTCGAGACCGTCGAGGCCCTCGATCCCCAGGAGGGCCTGGGCCACGGTCCGGGGCTCGGGGGTCCGGATCCCGACGCGTAGCGGGACGTCGGTGAGCTGAGCGCGGACCTCGCGGACGGTCCCGTGGGCAGCCAACCGGCCGCTGAGGAGCATGACGACGTCCCGGGTGACCGCCTCGACCTCGGCCAGGACGTGGCTGGAGAAGACGACCTGGGTGCCCGCCTCGGCGATCGACCGGATGGCCTCGGTCATCTGCCGTCGTCCAGGCGGGTCGAGGCCGGTGAACGGTTCGTCGAGCAGGAGCAGGCCGGGGTGGTGGACCATGGCTTGAGCGAGCTTGGCCCGTTGCCGCATACCTTGGCTGTAGGTCCGGATCGGTCGGTCGAGGGCGTCCTCGAGGCCAAGGCGGGTCAGCCATCGATCGGCGCGCTGGCTGGCCTCGTCCCTGCTGAGACCGCTCATCCTGGCCAGGCCGGTGACGAACCGGCGCCCGGTCATCCAACGGGGCGGGGCCAGCGGCTCGGGGACCAGGCCCACCTGCTCGAGCGCCTGGGGGTTGTCGTAGGGTGCTTGGCCGTCGAGGCGGGCCTGGCCGGTGTCGGGCTGGCGCAGGCCGGCCAGGATGGCCAGGAGCGTGGACTTGCCGGCGCCGTTGGGCCCCAGCAGGCCGATCAGCGGCTCGTCGATGGTGACGGTGACATCGTTGAGGGCCATCACGTCCCCGTACCAGGCGCTGACGTTCTCGAGCTCGATCACCCGTACACCTCCCGGGTCCGGTGGTAGAGCAGCCCGAGCGGCAGCACCACGAGGACGGTGACAGCAAGCCAGCCGAGGGCGACCTGGTCGCCTGGGAACGGGAGGCCCAGCAGGGTGCCCGCGGTGTCGTCGGCGATCTGGATGGGGGCAACGGCCCAGGCCCAGTCGACGCCGGCGGCGTCCAGGAACCCGGAGACCGGGAGGGTCGCCCAGGCGACCGCCAGCCAGAGCCCAGTGGCGCTCCGCAGGTCTTCGACCAGGGAGCCCAGCCCGGCGGCCAGGGGCCCCAGGGCCAGGCTGACGACGGCGGCCATGCCGATGCTGCCCCAGAGGTCGGCGCCGGTCCCGGCCGGGAGCGGGTCGACCAGGGCGAAGATGGTGACCGCCATGAGGACGGCGGGTAGCAGGATGAGGATGGCTGCGGCGAGGAGGGGCCCCAGGGACCGGGCGACGACGTACCCCCACCTGGTCAGCGACTTGGACAGCAGGAACTCGAGACCGCCCATCTGCCGGTCCCGGGTCGTGGTCCGGGTGCCCACAGCTCCCAGGACGATCACCGCCGGTAGGCTGGCTTGGAGGAAGATCATGCCCCGCAGGAAGCTGGGTGTCAGGAACGCCTCGAGCTGGCCAGGCGCCAGGAAGGTGATGCCGACGACGATGGCCGCGCGGATGGCGATGTGGACGACGCTGAACACGAGGGCCAGCATGACCAGCTTGCTCCGCCAGACGCCTTGCAGGCTGGAGAGGCTGAGCGCGGCGATCGGTCGCCAGGGCCCGGCCCGGTGATCCGTGCCGGGGGCCTGGGAGGCGTGCTGGCTCATCGGGCGCCCTCCATGAGCTCGACGACGACATCGTGGACGCCTTTGCGCTCGGGTCGCGCGGCTCGTATGGCCACGCCGGCCTGCTCGGCCAGGGCCAGGACCCGAGGCAGCTCGACATCGCCGTCCACCGTGATCAGGTCGCCCTTGCGGTTCACGCCGTGGCCGGCGGCCTGCAGGGCCTCGACCAGGGGCCCAGGTGGGTCCAGGGTCTCGATGGTGAGCCCGCCGAGCTCGACCTCCAGGTCAGCCAGCGGTCCAGCGTGGACAACGCGGCCACGGCTCAGGACCACCGCCCTGTCGCAGACCTTGCGGACCTCGGGCAGGATGTGGCTGGCGTAGATCAGGCTCTGGCCTCGGCCGGCCAGGTCACCGATCAAGCCGAGCATCTCCTCGCGGCCGTCGGGGTCCAGGCCGTTGGTGGGTTCGTCGAGCACCAGGAGGCCCGGTTCGTGGACCAAGGCCTGGGCAAGCTTGACGCGTTGCCGCATGCCGGTGCTGTACCCCTCGACCGACCGGTACCTGGCTTCGTCGAGGCCGACCTGGTCGAGGGCCGTGTGGGCCCTCTGCCGGGCACGGGTCCGGTCGAGCCCGCTCATGCGAGCGGCTAGGACGACGTACCGGAACCCGGTGAGGCCAGGCAGGACGGCAGGGCTCTCGGGCATGTACCCGATCCGCGCCCTCACCTCGGGGCCTTGGTCCCAAGGGTCTTGGCCGAGCACCTGGATCGAACCGCGGGTCGGGGCCGCCAGGCCCAGCAGCAGGCGGATCAGGGTCGTCTTCCCTGCGCCGTTCGGGCCCAGCAGGGCCCACGGGCCCTCCTCGAGCTCCAGGTCCAGGCCCTGCAGGGCCGTGACGTGGCCGTAGTCGTGGCCCAGCGAGCTGGCCTCCAACAGCGGCCCACGCATCAAGGCCGGAAAGCGACCCATGCTTACGGTGTTTCTGGTCCCGCTTCGGTCCCGTGCCAGTGATGGTCCCCGCCAGGCGGCGTCCAGTGCTCCCTGACCCCCCACCTGACGCGGCTGGCCCGCCTGCCACGACCATGGTACGGCCCGCTTGGTACCCCACGGCCTGACGCTGGGCGTCCGACCAGGAACAACCTCCTTAAGGAGAGGAGCGAGTCTCCACGTTCGTGACCGAGGAGGGGATCCTCGAGCTGCCCGGCATCGGGCCCAAGCTCCTCAAGCGCCTGGAGCGCCAGCTGGGCGGCCGCGATGGGATCCTCGAGGCCCTCGACCGGGGCGACGTCGTCGCCTTGTCCAGCGTGACCGGGGTCAGCCGCCAGCGGGCCGTGGAGATCGTCCAGGCCCACCGTGGCGAGGCCCTGGACTGGCTGCGCACAGGCAACGCAGAGGAGCTGGCCCGCGAGAGCCTGGCCCCCTTCCTCGACCGTGCCGTGACCCGGATGGGGCGAGCCAAGATCGAGACCCTGGCCCCGACCACCGACCGGGACCGGCTCGAGGACCGCCTGGCCGAGGCCAGCGCCTGGTTCGATCGCCTCGAAGGCGTCGACCTCGACCCGGTGGTCGCCGCCCTGCGCGAGGTCCAACACCCCACCACGCCCCGTCCCAAACCCGAGCGTGACGTGACCGTCTACCTGGAGGAGGGCCACCTGATGGACCAGGTCCGCGAAGAGGGTCTGGACCGGTGGGTGGACATCGCCAACGAGGACATGCCGTCGGCCGGGGATCAGACCCTGGTCCTGGCGGCCACCATGGGCGAGGTGCCCCGAGGCGCCGTCCACGTGCCCCCGGGCGAGCCATGGGAGATCATCCCCTGGGCAGATGTTGCCTGGGCCGAGACCAACCAGGCGCTGCTCCAGGCTCTGGCAGACCTAGCCGAGCACCTGGAGACCGACGACCACGCCACCCCGTTGCTCGAGGCGCTTGTCGAGGAGGGCCCGGGCGAGGAGGTCGACCTGATCGACCTGGCCGAGGCCTGCGTGACCGAGGCCAACGAGACCATCGAGCAGGCTCTGGAGGAGACGACCCTCTCTGGTAAGGACGTGCTCCAGGTCCTCCAGGGTGGCTCCAGCATGGCCGTCGAGACCGCCGTCGCCGAGGCCCGAGCCGACGCGCGCGAGCGGTTCGAGGCGGAGACCGGGCTGACCGGGGCGCCGTTCAGCCACGAGTACCCGCTCGAGGTCCACGCTGGCAAGGTCAGGGAGCTCGAGCGCCAGATCCGCGCAGACCGGGCCATGGACCGGTTCCGATCGGCCGTCGAGGTCGCCAAGGCCGTGCGGACCCACAGGGACGGTGTGCAGGCCATGGTCTCCGCGGCCATCGAGCTCGACCGGTGGCAGGCCGCTGTCCGTGCCAGCCGGGACCTGGGCCTCGGGTTGCCTGCGCTCGGCGACCAGCTGGCCGTCACCAGCGCGCTGCACCTTGAGCTGGGCGGCCAGGGCGATCCCGTGGACTACCCGGTGCCCAACGACGTCGTCCTGCTCACGGGTGCCAACTCCGGGGGCAAGACGACCCTGCTGGAGACCCTGGGCCAGGTCGCCTACCTGACCCACCTCGGCCTGCCGGTGCCCGCCGGCTCGGCGACCGTGCCGGTCCTCGACGGGCTGGCCTACTACGCCCGGCCCCGTCAGCTGGGCGCCGGCGCCTTCGAGGGGTTCCTCCGGACCATCGAGGACGTGCTCCTCAGCGACGACCACATCCTGGTCCTGGCCGACGAGCTGGAGGCCATGACCGAGCTCGAGGCGGCCAGCGCGATCATCGCCGAGGTCGTCGACCACCTCAAGCAGCGCGGCTGCCCCACCGTCCTGGTCACCCACCTGGCCCCGTTCATCCTGGAGCATATCGAGGCCCGGGTCGACGGGATCGAAGCCAAGGGCTTGGATGACGAGGACGAGCTGGTCGTCGACCGCACGCCCAAGATCGGTCACTTGGCCAAGAGCACCCCGGAGCTGATCCTCCAGCGGCTCCGGAACAAGGCCACCGGTGATCGGCGGGCGGTCTACGAGGGGATGCTGGCCCGGTTGGAGAAGAGCTGAGGCGCCTAAAGGTGCCGAACAGAGGCGTCCGCCAGCGCGTCGGCCGCCGCCTCCTCGCCCATCCCATCCTTGTCCACGCACGTGGCAGGATGGTCCTTGGCCGCTTGCTTGGAGACGCGGTAGGCGCCCTCGGGCCAGCGCTTGCCGGGTAGGCCTGCCAGTGGACGGAGCACCGGCATGTCGAGGCCCGGATCGGTCAGCGCCCGGGTCTCGTGATCGTCGAGGGCGATGCTGTTGGCGTCGATGTCCTTGGCCAGCCGGTCGGCGGCGACCAGGAGGCTCTGGCGCGTGACAGCGCCGGGGAGGACGGTGTACCTCAGGCCGGGGGCCCAGGGTTCCAGGGTGGCCACGACCTCCTCGCAGCCTGCCGGGACCAGGGCGTGGACGGTGGCGCCACGGCGCATCACCAACCAGGCGGCTGCCGGTGAGCGGGGGCCCAGGAACGGGACGACGATCGTGCCCTGGCTCCCCATCGGCAAGCCGCCGGGGCCGTCGATCGTGTCGGTGAAGATGTAGGCAGCTTCGTCCCGGACCTCGACGAAGATCTCGACGTCGGGGTCGTCCAGGTCGACGGTGATGTCGTCGACGGCGCGACCCACGGCGTTCCCGCCCGCCACGCCGACATCCTGGCTGGTGAACGGGTGGTCGCCGGCCCGCCGGGCCCGGATGGCGAAGCTGTCACCGGGGTGCACGTGGTCGGGGGCGATGGCCTCGATCTGGTCCCCGATGGCTTCGAGGGTGGCGTCGACGACCAGGGTCGGCGAGCCGGAGACCAGGCCGAAGGTGCGCGAGATCACCTCACGGGCGACCTCGTCATCCCGGGCCTCGAGCCAGACCCGTCCCCAGGAGGTCTCGACGAGGCAGGTGGCTTTGCGCCGTTCGAAGTGGGTCTCGAGGTTCTCGACCAGGCGCTTGACGAAGCGGCGGCGGACCTGGGGGCTCTTGACGCCGATCTCGCCGTACCGGAGCAGGTAGGTCGTCCAGGTCCCGGCCACGGCGCCCG
>CAYXGD010000030.1:0-16953 GCA_964464425.1 uncultured Thermoplasmatales archaeon | reverse complement strand
GGTTCGACGACCGGTTCATCACCGCCGAGGACATCGACCTGAACTACCGGGCCGTCGAGGCGGGTGCGGCCATCGCCCACCGGCCCGACGCGGTCGTCTACCACCGGGCCCGGGACTCGTTCAAAGGGTTCTTCAAACAGGCCTTCTGGAACGGGTACGGCCGCAAGCAGTTGACCTGGAAACATGGCCGCCTCTGGCGGGACTACTCCTTCCGTCGCATGCTGGACACCCAGTTCCACTTCTGGGGCGTGGCCCGGATGTCCGTGGCAGCTACCGGCTACCTGCTGGCCAAGCTCCAGGCCGGCGCCTGGGACACCGCACCCGAGGACCACAGCGCTTGACCTGCCGGCCGGGTCCGCGACACTTGGACCGAGGGGAAGAAGCGCTTAAGAAGGAGCGGTTCCTCGGGCCGCTGTGGCGCCGTCCGTCAGTTTCGTGATCCCCACGCTCAACGAGGAGGAGGCCATCCAGCCGACCCTCGACAGCATCCCGGTCGAGGCCCTCGAGAGCGAGGGCTACGACGTGGAGGTCGTCATCGTCGACGGCGAGTCGACGGACAGGACCCGGGAGATCGCCAAGGCCTGGGGTGCCAAGATCGTCATCGAGCCGCGCAAGGGCTACGGTCGGGCCTACAAGACCGGCTTCGGTCGTGCCAAGGGGGACATCCTGGTGACCGGTGACGCCGACGGGACCTACCCGTTCGAGCTGACACCGCAGCTGATCCAGCAGCTCGACGACCAGTCGCTCGACTTCATCACCACCGACCGGTTCGCCGAGATGGACGAGGGCGCCATGAGCCCCAAGCACCGCTTCGGGAACTGGGTCCTGACCACGACCTGCAAGGTCCTCTTCGGGACCGGGTTCGAGGACTCCCAGAGCGGGATGTGGGTCTTCCGACGGGAGGTCCTCGACCGCGTCACGCTCACCGACGATGGCATGCCCTTGTCCGAGGAGATCAAGATCGAAGCGTTCCGGAACCCCGACATCGACGCCATCGAGGTCGGCATCCCGTACAGGGAGCGGATCGGTGAGGTCAAGCTCCAGTCCTGGCAGGATGGCACCAAGAACCTGGCGTTCCTCTTCAAGAAGCGGTTCGGGCTGACCCAGGAAGACGAGGCCAACTAGCCCGACCCGAGCGCCTCGGCGACGTCGCTGGGCGCCACCCCCAAGGCCTCGGACAGGGTCGCCTCGAGCGCCTCCAACCGCGCGATCTCCTCGTCCAGCCCCTGGGACCGGTAACGCTCCAGGGTGGCGGCCAGGCCGACGTGCCGCGTCCCCACGGTCAGGTTGTCGGCGTGGGCCACGATCTTCTCCTCGACGGTGGCCGGCGCGTAGCTCTCCTCGGGGGGCCAGCCCCAAGCCCTGGCTTGCGCTGGATCGATCCCGGCCCCCATGTGTCGGGCCACGCACCGCACCACGACCTCGTCGACCCCGTGCTCCCGCAGGAACGCGACGCCCTGCGGGACGTGGTCGGGACCTTGGTCGAGGCCCCGGCCGAGGTCGTGGAGGAGCGCGCCGGCCTCGACGATCGCGGGATCAGCCGCCGGCACGTGGTCGGTCAGGGCCATGGCCAGCCTGGCCACAGCTTGGACGTGCTCGATGACAGGCGTGGTGCAGCCGGCCTCGGCCAACAGCTCGAGGCAGGTCTGCCGGTCGGGGATCACGCAGCGGCCAGACGGCTCACCGTGTAAAAGGGCTCGACGGAGGACGACGCATCGCGGTGCCGTTGCCGGCCGTGGTCAGGCCATGCCTCTCTCGAGGCTCTGGAGCTGCTCGTTGAGCTCCTGGATCCGGGCATCGGGGTCCTCGTGCTCGAGCGCGCTGCCGCAGTCCGGGCAGGCGAACTCGAAGTCCATGGCCTCCTCGAAGGGGAGCCGTGAGCAGGCGTTGGGGCAGGCGTAGAAATCCTTGTCCTTCTCGTAGGCGATCTCCTTGCGGATCTCCTCGGCAGCCTTGGCCCGCGCATCCTCCATGGATCGCATGGCTTGCTCGGGGGTGATCTGCCAGACGAAGGTGAGCCAGCCGTTGGAGGGGTCGCGGTGCTCCTCGTAGTCGGCCACCCGCTCCTCGTACATGCCGTACAGCGCCTTGCGGATCTGGCTGGTCCGTTTGTCGAGGAGCTCTGAGAGCTCGGTGTCGGTCGCCTCTCCGAGCTCGGCGAGCTGGTCAAGGATCTCGACGCCTTCATCCCCGAGTTTCTCGGAGATCAATCCACGGACATCGTCAGGTACCTCGGCCATGGGGGAGCACTCCACCCCCAAGCTGGTCGCCGCTCCCTCTTAAAGGGTCGTCGAACGCACCTGAGGACCTCTGGACCAACGCATCTTCGGCCAGCGGGGGCAGGCCGGGCGCTCTACCCCTTGTCGACCATCCGTTTGCCCCGGGCGGTCGGCTCGATCTCGAGCCTAGCATCTTCCATCTGCCTGTAGAGCGCCTCGGGTCCCTCCAGCTCGTGGAGGACCGTGGCCAGGGCGGCGACCTCGGAGTGCGGCTGGTTGCCCACGGCGGTGTTGTGGGTGACCAGGTCGTAGAGCTCGCCTGGGACCTTCTCGGCGCCGACGACGAGCAGCACCCGGTCGGCGTCCGTGACGCGGGGGAGGACGTCGGTGTGGGGCTCCCCGTACATCGTCAGGTGGACCGAGGGCCCGTCGAAGCCCTCGATGACCCGGCGCCAGGAAGCCTCGACCTCCAGGTCGAAGGGGCCGCCGAACCGGTCGACGACGTCCTCGACGGTGTGGGCGACCTTGTCGTCCTTGGTGGTCAGGATGATCCGTCGGGCCCCGAAGGCCCGGGCGGTCAAGCAGACGTGGGTCGTCATCCGTTTGTCGCGCTGCGGGCGGTGGCCCAGGCGCAGGACCGTGACCTCGGGCGCCATGCTACTCGCGCCGGACGATCTGGTGGCCCTTGAGCTCCAGCTCGGCGCTGCGCTTGACCATGCCCTTGAGCATCGGCTGGTTCACGGAGAGCTTCTCCTGGGCCAGCCGGAGGGACAAGCCGCCGTCCTCGGTCAAGGCTAAGAGCTCGTCCTCGAGGGCCCGGTACTTCTCGTTGGGCATGACCGCCACGTGCAGCAGGTCGGCGATCTCGGACACCGGGCTGCTGGTGTTGATGTGGAAGCTCGTGTAGAAGGAGCGGTAGGCCTTCTCGGGCCCGTCCGGGCCGGGGGCCCACCGGGTCTCGACGAGGTGGGCTTTCTCCAGGAGGCCCAGGGTCTCGATGCCCTCGTCCCCGTAGTTCTCCTTGATGGAGCTGCGGCTCTGCCAGTCAGCGATCAGGTCCTGGAAGACCTGCCGCTTGACCTCCGAATCGAACGCTCGGAGCAGGGGGACGAGATCGGCGGGCTCGGAGATGACCTTGACCCGGGGCATCCTATCCTAGTGAAGCCTCTTTCGGCTGATAGGTCTTTCTTTCGGGCCTGGCGTCGATGACCACCTCTAGCGTGTCACCATCCAGCAAGCCAAGCTCCTTGCGCAGGCAGTCCGGCGCGATGATCTCGAGGATGTCGTCGTGACGGGTCCTGTGGGGGAAGATGGCGCCGGCCTCGTGGCCCTGGACCTTGGCCGGGAAGGCCGTCACGCCGCCGAACGTCCGCTCCGGGGTCTCGAACTTCGGGATCTCGAGCCCTTCGCGGTTACGGAGGGCCCGCATGGTGTCGAGGGCGGCACCTTCCAGGCGCAGGTTCAAGGTGCCAGGGTAGGGCGTGAAGCCCAGGAGCGCCTGGAAGCCCTGTTTGTAGAAGGGTTGGCGCATGTAGTAAGCGCCCTCACCGTCGCCGGCGGTCACGATGCCTTCGAGACGGAGCCGGCTGGACCCCTCGAAGATGGCTTCGAGCTCCTTGAGCTCGACGGCCAGCACATCGACGCCCTGGCCGGTCAAGCGCACCTGCTGCCCCCGGGCGCCCAGGCGTCGCTCGAGGTACCCCTCGTCCTTGAGGGACAAGATCCATCGCGAGGCGGTCTGCTGGGAGACGTCGAGCTCCTCGGCGAGCTCACCGCTGGACGTGGCTACGTAGGCGTGGAGGCCGCCCTTGGCGGCCACCCGCTTGAGCAGCTCGCGTTCCTCCGGTCGCGGAGACTTGTCCCCGGCAGGCGGGCTCATGCCCCGAGATCCCTGCGCTTGCGATCCTCAGCGTACTTCTCGCCCTCGTCGGTGAGCTGGTACCCGTCGTCCCCGGCCTCCTCGATGAGGTCGTGGTCGACGAGGTCATCGACAGCCCGCTCGACGGCCCGCTGGATCAGGTGGTGCTTCTTGGCGATCCGCTCGGGATCGGACTCCCCGGCTGCGATCTCGGTGAAGACCGCCTTCCGGAACTTGTCGGACTCCACGAAGGCATCGTTGATCGGCATGCCACGGGCCTATGGTGGCCCATGACCTATAGGCTTGCGGCGAAGCGACCTCCCAAGCCCCCTTGACCGCGGGCCGCCGCGGGGGGGGTCGCTGGGGGAAGGCATCAAATAGAAGGCCCCCTTCCCGAGCATCGTGGGCAAGAAGCGACCCCGTGTCGTGGTGGACGCCGAGGGCAGCGCGAACTTCCGCAACCTCCCGTCCGTGCACACAGCCGACGAGCTGATCGACATCGCCTTCCGCAGGGCCAGCAAGGCCTCCAGCCGGAAGGGCGCCCCGGGTGAGGGGCCCCGCAACCGGGAGCTAGCCCGGGTAGGGACGGCCGCTCGGTCGCTGGAAGCCCGCCTGAACGGGGTCGTCCGAGCGTTCCCGACCCTCGAGAAGCTCCATCCGTTCTACCGAGAGCTCGTCGACGTCCTCGTCGGCATCGACCAGCTCAAGCAGAGCCTCGGGTCGATGCACTGGGCCCGGGACCGGATCCAGGACGTCCGAGCCGAGGCTGAAAGCGAGCTCCGGAAGACCGACCAGTCCCACGAGCTCAAGCGGATCCGCAAGGCCGCCTATGGCCGCATGGCCAGCTTCGTCGAGCAGGTCGCCGACGACATCGCGTTCGTCAAGCAGGCCTGCATCGATCTCCGTGAGATCCCGACCCTCCAGCTGGATCGGCCCGTGCTGGTCGTAGCCGGGTTCCCCAACGTGGGCAAGTCCAGCTTCCTGCGCCTGGCCTCCCGAGCCGAGCCCGAGGTTGCCAGCTACCCCTTCACGACCAAGGGGGTCAACATCGGCCACACCAAGCTCCGTCACGTCACCGTCCAGATCATGGACACGCCGGGCCTCCTGGACCGCCCCCTGGAGGAGCGCAACGACATCGAACGCCAGGCGATCCACGCCCTCGGCCACGCAGCCGACGCTGTCCTGTTCATGCTCGACCCGTCGGGCCACTGCGGCTACCCGATCGAGGACCAGCTCCACCTGCTCGAGGAGGTCCAGCGGGACTTCCCCGACGTCGAGCTGGTGGTCGTCGAGAACAAGGCTGACCTGGCCAGCACCGGCGAGCACCCCGCGATGAGCTGCGAGAACCGGGAGGGGGTCCAAGCGGTCATCGACCTGGGCCTCGAAGCTGCCTGGAAGGCCTTCCAGGCCAGGCAGGAAGCCCAGGGGACCTGGTGAGCCGCGGGGACCGTCACGTCCGTTCGAGGACCGCGTTCATCGACCCGGTCCGGTAACCGAGGAGATCCAAGCTGACGTAGCTGAAGCCAGCGTCCTTGATCGCTCGGGCCACCGCGTCGGCCTCGGCCAGGACGGCCTCCCGAGCCTCCGGGGCGACCTCGATCCTGGCCACCTTGCCATGGTGGCGGACGCGGACCTGGCGCACGCCGACGAGATCCCGGACGGCCTGCTCAGCGGTCTCGACCTGGGCCAACCGTTCCTCGGTGACCTCCAGGCCGTAGGCGATCCGGCTCGAGAGGCAAGCGTTGCTGGGTCGGTCGGCGACCTCCAGGCCCAGGTGGTCGGCCAGCCGGCGGACGGTGGCCTTGGAGATGCCGGCTTCGACGTAGGGGAACCAGATGCCGGCCTCCGAAGCGGCGCGTAGCCCGGGTCGGTGCTCGCCGTAGTCGTCGGTGACCACGCCCATGGCCATCGTGCCGATCCCCTCGGCGTCTGCCACGGCTGTGAGCTGGCTGCCCATGGTCTTGCGGCAGTGGTAGCACCGCTGGGGGTCGTTCTTGACGTAGTCCGGGTCGGAGAGCTCGCTGTGGTCGACGATCCGGTGGTTGAGGTCGTGGGCCTCGGCGAAGCGTCGGGCGGCGTCGATCTCGGCCCGGGCGGTGGACTCGGCGTCCAGGGTCACGGCCAGGGCGCGGTCCCCGAGGGTCCCCTGGGCGAGGTAGGCCAGGGTGCAGGAGTCCACGCCACCGCTCATGGCGACCAACAGCCCGTCCTGGCGTTCGGCCAGCAAGGCCTCGAGCCGGGAGAGCGCGTCGACGGTGGGGACCTGGGTCATGGCTAGCGTCGGGACTTGAAGTCGGTCTGCTTCTCCTCGAGCCGGTCCTCGTACTTGTCGGGGAGGTCCCGGACCGTCTCCTCCAGGGTCGGCAGGTTCTGCTGGAAGTCGCTCTTCTTCTCGGCGTTGATGAGCCGGTTGAAGCGGCGCCGGGCGATGATCTGCTCCCCCAGGTACCAGATACCCGTGATCAGGATGATCGGGGCTACGACCCGGACGAGCATGTTCCAGTCGCCGCCACCGGCGCTCGGGAGCGCGGACTCGTAGCTGTCGGTCCAGGCGGCGCCGGGGGCCGCGTAGGCCACGACGGTCAGGGCGAGCCCGATGACCGAGATCACGATGCTGATCCAGAGCAGGTTGTTGCGCAGGAACGGATGGCGGCCCATGGGGCTTCGCCCGGCCAATACACGCGTGCCATATGACCGTTACTAACGGTCGGCCGGACCCAGGGCCGCAGCCAGGTCGCAGGCGCGGCAGGTCTCGTGCGGTGTGGGCTCCCCGCAGGACCGGCACCGTCCAAGGCCGCCCTCGTGTCGGGGCTCGACGCGACCCTTGAGCTCGTCGGTGAGGCTGACCAGGCTGTGGCGGACCGTGGGGTCCTGGTCGACCAGGTCGAGCAGCAGCGCCTTGTAGGTGCGCCGGGTGGCGTCCACCGAGTGCGGGCACTCTGCGTCGTGGAACGGTAGCCCGCGAAGGATCGCGTACAAGGCGACCTCACGCTCGGGAGCATCTCGCAGCGGTGTGATGCGGGGCACCAGGCCGTCGGGCGAGCTGGTGTGGGGCGCGGTGCGCAGGACCTGTTCGAGGTCGCCGCGCAGGAGGTTCATCAACGCGGTCTCGGCGGTGTCATCGAGGTTGTGGCCGGTGGCCACGCAGTCGGCGCCGGTCTGGCGAGCGGCCTGGTTGAGCGAGGAGCGGCGGAAGACACCGCAGGCCGCGCACGGACGCACGTCGGGCCGGGCCTCGGCGACCTCTTGGGTGGTGACGCCGTGGTCCTCGGCGTGGCTGACGATCTGCAGGTCGAGGTCCAAGGCGTCGGTGAGGGCGCGAGCCTCGGTCAGCGCCTGGTCGCGGTAGCCGGGGATGCCCTCGTCCACGCAGATGGGCAGGATCTCGTAGCGGGGGTCGGGACCCAGGGCATCCTGGAGCAGCGCGGTGAGCGCAGCCGAATCCTTACCCCCGGACAGGCCCACGGCGATCCGGCCGCCGTCGTCGAGGCCCAGGGCCTCGAGCTGCTTCCGGAGCTCGCGCTTGAACCGACGCTCCGCGTACCGGGTGAAGTGCTCCTGGCAGAGGTTGCGCCCGGCGTAGCGCATGCGGTGGACGGCCGGGGCCTGGCAGGCATCGCACTGCACGGGGGAGGATAGGGGTCTGGTACTTGGAGGCTGTGGCCGCGAGCCGGCCCAGGGCCCCGTGGGGCCTGGGGAAACGGCTATCAAGGGCGGTGGGCAGAGCCGGCATGGCCGAGGTGGAACCGTGCGTCTCAGCTTCCTTGCCGCGTTACTGCTCGCGGGCGTCGTGGCCGCCGGCACCAGCGTTGCCCAGCCGTCCCCGGACCCATCGGATCTCAACCAGAGCGACCCCTTCCTGGAGGAGGACGAGCTCTTCGAGAACGCCAGCGACCCGTTCGCCCGGTACGACGAGGCTGCCCAGGAGGCCGAGAACGTCACCCTGGTCGATCCAGCCCCCGTCGCCACCGAGGACGAGGACGCGGAGGACGACCCGGCGCCGCCACCGGAGGAGGAGCCCGGAACCGAGGAGGAGCGCTCGATCCCCGGCCCGGGCGTGGTGGTCACCCTGGCGAGCCTCGCGATCGTCCTCCTGGGGAGGCGTCGCCGATGAGCCGACCCCCACATGGCGACGATGTTCGCACTGAGGGACGGGCGGCCGCCGGAAGGTCTAAACAGCAGGTGCCACGGGACCAGGCGCTGGCGATCGGCATGCTCATGGCACCGGTCCGGTGGACCAGCCTCCTGCTGGCTCTCACCCTCGTCGTCGCGGCGCTGCCCGGCCTCTCCCAGACCCTCCCGGGCGCCGATGCGGCCGAGACCACGACCGAGGAGACCACCGACGACCTCACGGACACCGTCGAGGACACGACCCAGGACACCGGGACCGCCTCGACCATCGACGACACGACAGGGACCCTGGACGAGGCCGCCGGGACCGACGACGCCGGTGAGCTCCTCGACGATACATCCGACCCCAGCCCAGTGCTCGACGACGGGGACGCCGGCGCCACCGAGGACGAACGGTCAGCTTCAGCCGAGTGCGTCCCCCACGAGAGCGGCGACGGCCGTCTGGTTTGCACCGTCTCCGTGGCCTGCATCGAGGACCTGTACACGACCCTGGCCTGCAGCCCGCCACCCCAGTGCCTGGACCAGGGCAACGCGACCTTCGAGTGCTACCCCCGGACCTACCTCCAGGACCTCGTGGAACCTGGCCCCCACGCGGCCCCGTGGACCGGGACACCGGCCTGCCTGCCATCCCCGACGATGTGGGACGTCCTCGTCTGTGAACCCCCGGCCGTGTGCCTCGGCGACCTGGCCACGACCCAGGCCTGCCGGCCCTCGCCCGCCTGCCGGCTGGAGGATGGCCGCTGGTACTGCAGCCTGACGGCCCCGGGATCGACGACCCAGCAGCCCGAAGCGCTCGCTATCGACCCAGGCAGCCTCGACCACGAGGCCTTGGAACGCGAGGTCCAAGCCGTGGTGAAGACCAGCATGGCACCGTTCCGCGGCGCCATCGACCAGCTCCGGGACGAGTACGAGACCGGGCTGGCCGAGATCCAAGCCAACCACACCGCGGAGAGGGGGCTGGCCCACGACGCCTACCTGGCGTGCCTGGACGCCGCCGGCGACCCCGGGTCAGAGGCTGCCTGCCGCCAGGCCGCGCTCGACGAGCTCGACGCCCTTCGCTCGGCGGCCTACCAGGCCGAGGCCGAGCTGCGGGAGCGGTTGCTCGAGGAGGCCGAGCAGCTCCGGGAGGCCACGTGCCAGGCTCTGGCCAGCCAGCTGGACGAGTTGACCTCGATGAACAAGCAGACCCAGCGTCTCGAGGACGTCGTCGACACCCGGTCGCTGGCGCTCTGCCAGGACACGTTCTAACACGCCGCGGCCCCGGTCAGGCACCGTCCCCGAACTGCTCGCCCAGCTCCTGGCTCCGGCGCGTGGCGGCCTCGACAGCGTCGATGAGCAGCGCCCGCAGCCCACCCCGTTCCATGGAGTGGAGTGCGGTGATCGCGGTGCCACCGGGGCTGGTGACCATGTCCTTGAGCTCGCCGGGGTGCTTGCCGGCGTGCTTGGCCATGATGGCCGAGCCGACCACGGTCTGGACAGCCAGCTCGTTGGCCACGTGCCTCGACAGGCCGACCTTGACACCGGCGTCCGAGAGCCCCTCGATGATCTGGAAGATGTACATGGGGCCCGTCCCGGACAGGCCCGTGACGGCATCCATCAGCTCCTCGGCGACCTCGACCACGGTCCCGACGCACTCGAAGATCTCCCGGGTCGTGGCCAGGTCCGCCTCGGTGGCGGAGACGCCAGCGCACATGGCTGTGGCGCCTTCGTGGACGGTGGCCGGCATGTTGGGCATGGTCCGGACCACGGGGACCCCGTCGGTGAGGTGCTCCTCGATGATCCGGGTCGGGATGCCGGCGGCTACGCTGATCACCAGCTTGCCCTGATCGATCTCCTCGGCGATCTCGTCGAGGACCCCCGTGAGGATCTGCGGTTTCACGCTGAGGATCACGACGTCCCCGAAGGCCGCTCCTTCGGCGTTGTCGGTGCTCGTCCGGACGCCCAGATCCTTGCCCAGCTGGCCGATCTTGTCCGGGTCCGGCCCGGTGCCCATGATCGCCTCGGGCGCCCACCCGGCATCGATGAGGCCTCGGATCAGCGCGGTCCCCATGTTGCCGGCACCGATGACGGCGACCTGGTCCCGGGGCGTCGTGCTCTGGCGGGTCACAGGCGAGAAGGGTGCCCGTCCCGGGAAAGCCTTATCGCTTGCCGGCAGCTCATCAGGTCCCTGGTGGGATGCACCTGTTCCATGACGCTTGCGAAGCTGCCGCCGACCGCCTGACCTCCAGCGGCGAGGTCCAGGTCGTGGCCCACATCGACGCCGACGGCTTGTGTGCGGCCGCCGTCGCCGTCCAGGCCCTGATCCACGCGGACATCGACCACGATATCCGGTTCGTCAAGAACCTGGGGGTCGAGGAGGTCGGCCAGCTCCTCGATGAGGAACCCGAGACCGTCTGGTTCGTCGACCTGGGGTCCGGTGCCGCCGACAACTTCCCCGAGATGGACTGGGTGATCACCGACCACCACCAACCCAAGGAGAACGGTCCCACCCACCACCTGAACCCGCTGCTCTTCGGCCGCAGCGGTAGCGAGGTCAGCGGTGCCGGGATGACCTGGGCCGTCGCACGGCACATGATCGACGACCCGGACCTCTCCGGTCGGCTGGCCGCCCAAGCCATCGTGGGTGCCGTGGGGGACCTGCAACACGCTGAGAAGCGCAAGCTGTACGGCATGAACCGGAGCATCGTCCAGTTCGCCACCGAGGCAGGCTACCTCGACCCGCAGCGGGACCTGACCCTGTACGGGCGGGAGACGCGGATCCTCCACAAGTTCCTCCAGTACGCCGACAACCCGAAGATCCCCGGTGTGTCCGGCTCGGCGCCGGCGGCGATCCAGTTCCTGGCCGACAACGACGTGCCCCGGCGGACCCCCGAGGGCGAGGACCGGTGCTGGGTCCACCTGGAGGACGATGAACGTTCGCGCCTGGTCAACGCCATGACGCGCCGGATCCTGGCAGGCGGCCAAGGCCACACAGCCGTCCGGCAGCTGTTCGGAGAGGTCTACCAGCTCCCCAAGGAGACCCCCGGCACCCAGCTCCACGACGCCAAGGAGTTCGCCACGTTGCTCAACTCGACGGCGCGCTACGACCGCGCCGATGTCGGCCTCGCTTTGGCCATGGGCGACCGCGACGGAGCCCTGGATGAGGCCCACGAGCTCATGCAGGGCCACCGCCGGGCCTTGGTCCAAGGGCTCAACCACGTCCAGGATCAAGGTCTCGAGCAGCTCGACCACCTCCAGTACTTCCACGGTGGCGACCGGATCCGTGACACGATCGTCGGCATCGTGGCCGGCATGGCCAGCGGCCGCCGGTTCTCGGTGGACGGGAAGGTCATGGTCGGGTTCGCCCACGCCGACCCCGGCGAGGTCAAGGTCTCGGCACGTGCGCCACGCGACCAGGTCGGCGACGGCATCGACCTCTCGGAAGCCGTCGGCAACGCTGCCCAGGCGGTAGGCGGCGAGGGCGGGGGCCACCAAGGGGCCGCAGGCGCCACGATCCCGGCCGGTAGCGAGCCCGAGTTCCTCACCCACCTCGACGGCGCCCTGGGCCGCCAGCTCGGCACCCGGTTCTGAGCCGGCGGCCTTGGCGCCCCTCGGCGGGACGGTGTTTCGAAAACGCAACCCTTTAATCCCCACCTCCGACTCAAAGAGGTAGGGATGGGATGCCCATGGAACTCCCTAGACTTCTGACCCGGATCCTTCAGGCGGACGGCTACGACGTCCAAGACCCCGGCGCGGTCGAGGGGCGCTCGGGCGCGACCTACAGCGTGTCGATGGTCGCCCAGCACGACGGCCAGCGTCGTCTGGTCGACGTCGTCGCCTTCCGGAAGGTCCGCTCGCGCGACCTGGACGCGTTGGCCAAGATCACCAAGGACACCGGGTACGACGGTGCCATCCTCTTCGCTCTCAAGGGGCGGGAGGACGGCGTCGAGGATCTCGATCACGCCACGGTGGAGCTCTTCGATCGCTCGACCGTGATCGACCGGCTCGGCGAGCTGATGCTCGACGAGCTGACCCCCGGCAGCGGGCTGGAGGTCGAGGATGCCGCCCTCGACCTCCTGCCGATCCGGCTCGATCAACGGCCGGACGAGCCCGAGGCGCCGGCCAGCGACGCCGTGGAGGACGAGGACCTGGCCCCGGTGGCCAGCGAGCAGGCGGCCGAAGCCTACAGCCAGGCTGCCCAGGCCGCTGCCGCCGGCCAGGACCCAGCGCCCGCGCCTGCCGAGGTCGAGCCGCAACCGGACGAGGCTCCCCCCGAGGAGGCGCGATCCGAGCCCGGCCAGACGCAGGCACCCCCTGAGCCGGCAACAGCCAGCCAGGACGACGGGAGCGACGCCGAGTGGCTCAGCGAGCCCCCCAGCGCGGAGCCCGACCCTGAGCCTGCCGACGAGCACCGGCCGGAGCCAGCTGCCACCGCCGAGGCCGAGGCCACCAGCCCCGAGACCTCGGAGGCCTCAGACCCGGCCGACGATGGGAGCGATGCCGAATGGCTCACCGACCCCCCGGACGCCGAGGCCAACGAGAAGGCAGGCCTCGAGAGCCAACCGGTCACCGATCCTGACGACATCGAGATCCCCGACGACGGCAGCGACGCCGAGTGGCTCACCGACCCCCCGGACGCCGAGGCCAACGAGAAGGCAGGCCTCGAGAGCCAACCGGTCACCGATCCTGACGACATCGAGATCCCCGACGACGGCAGCGACGCCGAGTTCCTCCAGGGCTCGACCCGGGAGAGCGAGCCTGAACCGGACGGGGATGGCCAGCTTCCCCCCGGGTACCAAGCCAGCCAGGGCACCTCGCCGGCGCCGGAGGCCAGCCAGGCCGAGTGGCTCGACGAGCAAGGCGCCACCGGTCCCCGACAGGCTCCGGAGGAGGCGACCCAGACCGCAGCCCTCGATGGACCGCCGGCGGCCAACTTCCTGGTCGGTGGCTGCGTGCCCATCGAGATCGACGAACGGGAGGCACGGCGCAAAGGCCAGGGGACCCTCTTCTCGGTCGAGCAGGCCACGCTCCAGCTCCTCCCCTTCCACGCGTACACCTACCGGTGCATCTTGGACGGCGAGGGCACCCGGCAGGAAGCCGAAGGCGCCCTGTGGGTCTCGGCGCTGAACGGGAACGTGGTGCACGATCCGGCCGTCAACCTCGTCGACGAGGTCCCGGCGCCGTTCACCAAGCTGGAGGGCGACCACCCGGCCGCCCAAGCCCAGCAGGATGCCCAGCGGTTCCTCTGCGAGGAGCTGGTCGTCCGGGAGGAGGTCCAACAGGACTTCGGCGAGTCCTCGATCATGGAACGCATCGAGCTCTCGCCCGACCCGGACAGCATCGAGATCGAGCGTCACGGCATGGTCTACGCTGCACGATGGCACCTTGTCGGGAAGAACGGCGAGGTCTACGTGGACGCGGCGACCGGGGACGTCCTCCCGGCCTGACCGCCGCGGCTACAGCTCGAGGGTCCGGGCGTGCCCGCAGACCGGGCACCGGACCTTGACGGGTCCATCCTCACGGACCCGGATCCTCAGCTTGCTCTCGCAGCTGGAGCACTTGCCCTTGAGCTTGCGCGTGGTCGCATCGTCGACGATGGGGCCGGCCAACGGGAACCGTCCGCTGCCGAGGTAATCCTGGCGCTCCTTGAACGGCAGGCCATCGCCTTGGGCCTCGCGCCGGTCGAACGGGAGCGCGTCGTGCGCCTGGTCCGACGCACCCGGGCTCCTGCGGTCAGGCGCGTCGGCAGCACCGTTGGCCCCCACCACGGAGAAGATCACAGGTTCGTCGTCGTCGGACACGCCGTCGGTTACCTCGTGGGACGGTTGAAAGCGTTGCGGTTTCGACCGGCCCCGTAGCAAGGCTCGCCTGAGGGGGCGACCAGGGACGGGACGCCAGGTTCTTCAGGGAGGCCGCCCCTGGAGGGACCCGATGGGCCAGGACCAGGCATCGCGGGTGTTCACCATCGGGTACGGCGACAAGACCCTCCAGGAGTTCCTGGAGGCGCTGGCACCCTACGAGATCGACATCATCGTGGACATCCGGGCCGTGCCCGAGAGCTCGGTGGAGGGGTTCTCCCAGGACGAGCTGGTCGACGCGCTGTCCGGGGCTGGCCTGGCCTACGCTCACGTCGGCGAGCTTGGGGACTTCCAACCTGAGCCCTACCCTGAGTACATGGAGACCGACGCGTGGGAGGACGGGTACCAGGCGCTCCTCGAGATCATCGAGGAAGGTACCTCGTGCCTGATGGCGCCCAACCCGGACATCGGCGCGTGCTACCGGCGGTTCATCCAGCAACGCCTGGAGGCCGACGGCCACACCGTCGTCCACCTCACGCCGGCCGGTCCGCGGCAAGCCACGACCCTCGACCAGGGAAGCTGAGACCGAGGTGACCAGGGACCCACCGACCCGGGTCCCCTTGTCATTTCAAGCCGTCTACCAATCTATTCATAGCCCTCAGCGGCCACCTTAGGGGTGGAGCGTGGCCGTATGTACGAATGGATCCCGACCTCCATCGTCGCCGCGACCTTCCTCCTCGGCCTGGTCGCCGAGTCCATCGAGGCAGGTCGCCTGCAGCGGTTGGCCTCCCGCGTGCGCCGGCGGTAAGCACGGGGCGCAGCTGGGACCGGCCTTTCCACCGACCGGTGGGCCAGCCCTGGCCCGACCTTCCTCCGCCGTGGTTCCCCTCTCAGCGGGCCAGCTTGTACCGGTCCGACGCCGGCGTGTAGATGTCCCCGCGGTTGCGGAGCATCCGGAGGGTCTGCTCGACGTCGTTCTCGGTGACGCCTTCCTGACCGGCTTGGGCGACGATCTCGTCGTGAGGCGCCCCCTCTGGGGTCATGTCGGCCAGGTCCTCGATCAGGCGCTTGATGAGGCGGACCCGCTCCCGCTGGCTGTGGCCGACACCGGAGGCGACGAGGTCGATGTCCATGATCCCGCTGGCCCCGCTGATCCGGCGCAGCCAGTACTCGACGATGTCGACGGCGCGCTTGGCATCGGCGACCTCGACGTGGTTGGAGAGACGCACCTTGGCCGAGGCCTCGGCCAGCCGGACCAGGGCCTCGAGCTGACGGGCGGTCATGGGGACCGCGCCGCCTTCCTCGCTGCTCCCTTGGGTGCGGATCTGGACGTAGTAGTCGCGGAGGTGGTCCCGGGCGTCCTCTGTGAGAACCGGGAAGCAGGTGCGCTTGGCGTAGGCGACGTACTTGCGCAGGAACTCCTTCTCGACCGGGGGTTCGACGACGAGGTTGGCCTCCTCCTCGTCCTCGAGGGTGAACAGCCCCTCCTCGTGGTGATCCCGGTAGGCGCCGATGGCGCCGGCTCGGTGGACGCCCATGATGTGCTCAGCCAGCTCGCCGTCGAAGTCGGCATCCGGGTTGTCGGTGAGGGTGAAGATGACGTCGAACCGGGACATCAACGCCGGCTCCATGGCGATCTGCTCGGCCAGGGGGACGTTGGGGTCGAACCGTCCGAACTTGGGGTTGGCCGCCCCCAGGATGGCGCACCGGCTCTTCAGCTCGGCCTGGATGCCAGCCTTGGCGATGCTGATCGTCTGCTGCTCCATGGCCTCGTGCATCGACGAGCGGTCGTTCTTCTCCATCTTGTCGATCTCATCGATGCAGCAGATGCCCTTGTCGGCGAGGACCAGGGCCCCTGCCTCCAGGGTCCAGCGACCGTCGGCCATCTCGTCGCGGACGGCTGCCGCGGTCAGCCCGGCCGCCGAGCTGGACTTGCCGCTCGTGTAGACCGACCGGGGGGCCAGCTTGGCCTGGTGGCGGAGCAGTTGGGACTTGGCCACGCCCGGGTCACCGACGAAGAGGACGTGGATGTCGCCACGGATGCGCGACCCGTCCTCCATGTTCTTCGTGACCCCGCCGAACAGTTGCATGGCCAGGGCCTGTTTCTCCATCTCCATCCCGGCGATGGTCGGCGCCAGGCTCTTGACGATCTTGGTGTAGAGGTCGGGATCGCGGGAGAACGCGAGGATCTCCTCGACCTCCTCGTCGCTGATCTTGACCTCCTCGAACTCGTGCTGCTGGACCTCGAAGCTGTTGAGGTCCAGGAAGATGTCGAAGAGCGTCGAGGGTTGGCCGTTGATGCGGCGCTGTTGTGTGCGGAGCACGCCGTTGAGGACGACGCGATCGCCAGGGGAGACGTCCCCGCAGATGTCGCCCTCGGCGAAGGCGGTCAACCGCTCGGGTTGCTCACCACCCCGCAGGCCCTCGGGGGCCTCCTGGATCTCCAGGCGTTGGGTGTCGACGTAGGTTGACTGGGTCTCCAGGAACCGGAACTCGGTCTTCTTCTCGCACTGCGGGCAACCGCTGGGCTCCCGGTAGGTCAGATGCTCGTTCTGTTCCTCGTACATCGTGTGCCCGCAGGACAGGCACTCGAACGCGCCGATCCGGAGGCGTGGGCGGACCTCGCTGGACTTGCGGACCAGGCCCTGGACGGCCACGAAACGGCCCAGGTGCTCGGACCGGAGCCCCCGGACCGGGATCCGCCAGTGCTCGGGGAGGCCCTCGATACGGACCTTGAGATCGACGGGTTCCTCGACCGGGGTCTCGAAGGCCGAGAGGGCAGCGTCGGCCGCCTCCAGGCTCGAGACCGGGTCCTCCAGGGTGGCCTGGGCGAGCTGGTCGTCGTGACGGTCCAGCTGCCAGTACGGGATGTAGACGCTGGACTCGTCGGGGTAGGCCAGCGCGACGGCCTCGACCTGTTGGCGCTGGTACTTGCGCAGGAACTGTTCCCACGAGCGTCGCAGCGCCT
>CAYXGD010000029.1:0-17027 GCA_964464425.1 uncultured Thermoplasmatales archaeon | reverse complement strand
TCGGCCGCAGCCGGTTCCTGCCCTGAACCCGGTCAGATCTCGAAGCTCTCGCCCAGCTCGGGCATGTGGAGGTGCTCGCCGGCGTGCTCCTCGGCCTCGAGGCTCTTGGCGAACTTGGCCATGACCTCGGGCTCACCGTGGACCAGGAAGGTGTGCTCGACCCCGCCGAGCTGCCGGTGCCAGGCCAAGAGCTCGTCACGGCCGGCGTGCGCCGAGAACCCGTTGATGGTGTGGACCTGCGCGCCGACCTGGATCTCCTCACCCATGACCCGCACGCTGCTCGCGCCATCGATGATCCGCCGGGCCAGGGTGCCGGGGGCGGCGAAGCTGACGAACACCAGGCTGCACGCCTCGCGCCAGAGGTTGTGCTTGAGGTGGTGGAGCATCCGGCCACCGGTCAGCATGCCGGCGCCGGCCAGGATGACGGCCCCGCTGTGGATGTGGTTGATCTCCATGGAGTCCCGGGGGTCCCGGGTCATCCTGAGCCCGGGCACGCCGAAGGGGTCCTCGTGCTCCTGGAACATCTCGGTGGTCTCGTCGTCGTAGCATTCGGGGTGGCGCCGGAAGACGTCGGTGGCCCGGATGGCCATGGGGGAATCCAGGAAGGCGTGCAGGCCCTCGGGCAGCAGGCCTTCCTCGAGGCCTTCGCGCAGGTAGAACATGAGGTCCTGGGAGCGCTCCAGGGCGAAGCTGGGGATCATCACGTTCCCGCCGCGGGCCAGGGTCTCGTCGATGACCTCGTAGAGCTCCAGGACCGAGTCCTCGACCGATCGGTGGTTGCGGTTCCCGTAGGTGGTCTCGATGATCACGGCGTCGACGTCCTGGGGCGGTGGGGACGGGTCGCGGATGATCGGCTTGTCGTCGTTGCCCAGGTCGCCTGAGAACACGACGCGCTTGGTCCGCCCGTCCTCCTCGGCCTCGAGCTCGATGAAGGCCGAGCCCAGGATGTGGCCCGCGTCGTGGAACGTGGCCGACAGGCCGGCTCCCAGCTCCAGGGTGTCACCGTAGCCGACGGCTGGCTGGAACCGATCGAGGGCCCCCATGGCGTCCTCGGTGTCGTACAGCGGCTGGACCTCGCCCTGCCCCTTGCGCTTGCGGTAGCGGTTCTCCTGTCGCGCGTCCTCTTCCTGTATCTTGGCCGAGTCGAGCAGGACGACCCTGGCCAGCTCCTGGGTGGCCCCGGTGGCGAAGATCGGGCCCCGGTAGCCGCGCTGGACGAGCAGCGGCAGCCGGCCGCAGTGGTCCAGGTGGGCGTGGGTGAGGAGGACCGCGTCGATCTGGCCCGGGTCGAACCCGAAGGGCTGCCGGTTGGCTTGGTCCCCCTCGCCTTGGAACATGCCGCAGTCGACGAGGATCCGCTTGCCGCCGGCCTCGATCAGGTGGCAGGAGCCGGTCACGGTCCGCGCTGCGCCGTGGAAGGTCAGCCGCATGGAAGGTCAGCGGATCAACGGGCTCATGGGTCATCAAGGCCGGCGGTCGCTGGCCCGTCACCCGGTCAACGGCCACAGCAGCGGGATCAAGGTCAGCGTCAGCACCGCCACCAGGACCGCCAGGCCGAGGCCGACCCGGGTGTAGTCGGTGAACCGGTACTCGCCGGCTCCGTAGACCATCAGGTTGACCTGGTGGCCGATGGGGGTCAGGAACCCGGAGGAGGCCGCGAAGATCGCGGCCAGGATGAACGGCACCGGTGCCAGCCCCAAGGTGATGGCGACCTGGGCGCCGACAGGCACCATGATGGTCACGGCTGCCGCGTTGGTGATCATCTGGGTCATGGCGAAGGCCATGGCGTAGACGACACCCAGAGCCACCACAGGGCTCCATCCCGACAGGTGGACGGCCAGCAGGTCGGCCAGGAGGGCCGAGGCTCCGGACTGGACGAACGCCATGCCCAGCGGGACAAGCCCGACGAGGACCAGGATGACCTCCCAGTCGACGGCCTCGAAGATCTCGTAGGTCCGGATGCAGCCGGTCAACCCCATGGCCAGGACACCGGCCAGGCCGGCCACCGCCAAGGGCGTCCAGCCGGCGATCCCCGCGGTCAGGACCAGGCCGAAGATCCCCGCGGCCAGCCATCGCTTATCCCGACGGTAGGGCTCCAGGCCCGGGTCCTCGTTGAGCAGGAACTCGCGGGAGCGGCGCAGGCCGTCCTTGACCTGCTCGTCGCCTAGCATCAGCAGCGTGTCGCCGGCCTTGAGCTGGACCTCGTGCAGGCGGTCCCGGAAGGTCTCGGGTCCTCGTTTGACGCCCAACACGAGCGCACCGAAGCGTTGGCGGAACCGGGTCTCGGTGAGGGTCCTGCCGACGACGTGGCGGCCTTGCCCGACGGTGACCTCGAACACCTGGGCGCCGGCCTCCTCCAGGCTGTGGCGGCGTTCGGCCTCGGTGCGGACGTGGACGTCGAGCTCCTCGACCAGCCGCACGAGCTCGTCGGCCGAGGCGTTGACCAGCAGCTCGTCGCCAGCTTGGAGCTCGACCTCGACCGGGTCGGTGACCACGGGCCGGCCGTGCCGGTAGAGACGCAGCACCTCGATGTCGTAACCGTACCGGAGGTCCGATCGGCCGATCGTGCTCCCGATCAGGGGGCTCCCCTCTGCGATCTCCACCTCGGTGATGTACGAGGCCAGGCCGTAGCGTTCAGCCGGGGGTCCCGAGGCCCGGCGGCCGGGGGTGAGACGGGGGCCCAGGAGGAACAGGTAGGCGATCCCCGCTAGGAAGACGATGCCGGTGACGCCGATGAAACTGAACATCGAGAAGTCAGCGTACCCCAAGCTGCGGGCGATGCCGGCGCCGACCAGGTTGGTGCTCGTACCGATCAGCGTCAGCGTCCCGCCCATGAGCGCGGCGAACGCGATGGGCATCAGGAACCTGGAGGCCGACGTGTCGGTCCGGTTGGCTAGGGTGATCACCAGGGGGATCATCAGGGCCACGACCGGCGTGTTGTTCATGACCGCCGAGAGCAGGCCGGCCAGGACCATCAGCAGGAGGTAGCTGGCGGCCATGCTGCCGCGGGCCAGGGAGAGCACCTGCCGGGCCACGTCGTTGAGCAGGCCGGTGCGCTCGATGCCGGCGGCCAGGATGAACATGCACAGGACGGTGATCGTCGTCTCCGTGCCGGGACCCGACAAGCCCTCGGCCGGCGTGACCACCCCGAAAAGCATCAGGAGCGTTGCGATGAGCAGCGCGGTGATGGCCGGCCGGACGGCCTCCGTGATGAACAGCACGAAGGCCAAGCCGGTGACCCCCAAGGTCACCCAGAGCGGGTCGATGACCACGACCGGTCAACCCTGTCGGGCCCCAAGAACCGCTCGCTTCGGTCAGCCCCTGCACGGGCCCGCTCGGGCCAGCATCCGTGGGGCCCCGGCGGGGCGGCTCACAACCCGAAGACCAACGGGAGGAGGGTCAGCGAGGCGGCCGTCACCAACAGGGCGCCCAGGAGATCCAGGACGAAACCGGCACGGGCCATCTGGGGTGCGGTCACGTACCCGCTGGCGAAGGCGACCGCGTTGGGGGGCGTGGCCACCGGCAGCATGAACCCGGTGCTGGCCGCCAAGGTCGCTGGGATCATCAACCAGTAGGGGTGCAGGCCCAAGCCCTCCGCGGTCGCGGCGACCACGGGGAGGATCAGCGCGGCAAGGGCGGTGTTGGAGGCGATCTCGCTGCCGGCG
This sequence comes from uncultured Thermoplasmatales archaeon, assembly GCA_964464425.1. Lineage (GTDB taxonomy): Archaea > Thermoplasmatota > SW-10-69-26 > SW-10-69-26 > SW-10-69-26 > CAYXGD01. The sequence continues at coordinate 13,362 of CAYXGD010000029.1, read as the reverse complement.
ATGACGATGGCGCACAGCGCGAAGATCAGCAGCGGCAAGGGGAGGACCCCCAACCCGCCGAGCAGGTCCCCCAGCCAGCTGGCCAGGCCCGATCGGGTGAACCCGGCGGCCAGGGAGAACCCGCCGCCGAACAGGATCAGCACCTCCCACGGGATGCCGACGGCCGTCTTCCAGTCGAGCACGAACTCACCCTCGGCCAGGTCGGCCGGTGTCAGGAAGAGGACGAGCGCGGCGATCAGGGCGATGGCCCCGTCGTGGATCTCGAGGCCGAGGGCTGTGGCCCACCCCGGGATCGTGACCGCGCCAAGCTGGAGGTCGGTCTTGAACACCCAGGCGAGCACGGTGAGGAGGAAGACGAGGGTCACGGTCCACTGGGGTCGGCCCATGGCCCCCAGGTCGCCTCGGCGCCGGGCCAGCTGGTCGGCGTTGACGTCGGCGGCGGTCTCCGGTTCGAGGACGATGTAGGAGAGGTAGAGCCAGGCCAGGCCCGTGAACACGACGGCGATCGGGACGCCGAGCAGCATCCATCGCAGGAAGCCGACCTCGCCCAGCTCAGGGTAGAGGCTGGCCGACTGGCCGGCGAAGATCAGGTTGGGCGGCGTGCCGACCAGCGTGGCCAGCCCGCCGAAGCTGGCCGCGTACGCGATGCCGAGCATCAGCACGGTCCGGAACCCGTAGCGCCAGGGGGAGGACCCGCTCGGCGCGCCACCACCGGCCTCCATGGCGATCGCCAGGCCGATGGGCAGCATCATCACGGCCGTGGCCGTGTTGGAGACCCACATCGAGAGGACGGCGGTGACCACCATGAACGCCAGGATCAGGCGTCGGGGCCGGGCGCCGACGCGGGCCAGGACCGCCAGGGCGAAGCGGCGGTGCAGGTCCCACTTCTGGAAGGCGCCGGCCAGCAGGAACCCGCCCATGAACAGGAAGATGGTCGGCTCGGCGTAGGCGGCGGCCGCGGTCCCGATGTCGACGACGCCGAGCAAGGGCAGGGCGACCAGGGGCAGCAGGGAGGTTGCGCCGAGGGGGACAGCCTCGGTCATCCACCAGGCCGCCATCCAGAGCGCCAGGCCCAGGACCCGTTGGGCGGGCGGGTCCAGCCCGGGGAGGGTGGGTAGGACCAGCAGGGCCATGAAGAGGAGCGGCCCGAGGCCCAGGGCCACCCGCTTGCTCCAGCCGTAGACCGGTCGCCGGGAGGTCACGGCGCGCCACCCACCGGGGCTGCGGCCTCCTGGCGGGCAGGCTCTGCCCGACCACGGAACAGGGTGACGATCTGGCCGAGCAGCAGCGGCACCAGGCTCATGGCCAGCACCACGGTCCACGCGGTGCCACCGATGGGTCGCACGGAGAGGATCTCGGCCATCGGCGGCAGGTAGACGGCCAGGCCGAGCAGGCCGATGCAGAGGGCCAGCGCGCCCCAGACGTACCCGTTGCGGGTGATCTCGTTGTCGAGGAGGTGGGCTGCCGGGTCGCGCATGTTGAAGACGTGCCAGAGCTGGGCCAAGGCAAGGGTCAGGAACGACACCGTGACCGCGCCGGTGGGATCCATGGCCATCGGACCCAGAGCGATCGCGAACGCTCCCAAGACCGAGAGCGCCATGATCCCGCCGTACCCGCCGATGGCCATCCAGTGGTCCCGGCGCAGGAACGGTTCGCCGGGTGCTCTCGGAGGTCGATCCATGACCCGGTCGCTGCCCTTGCCCAGGCCCAGGGCCAGGGCGGGGAACACGTCGGTGACCAGGTTCAGGAACAGGATCTGGAGCGGGAGCAGGGCCAGGGGTGCATCGACGGCCGCGGCCAACCCCACGACCAGGACCTCGCTGACGTTGCAGGAGAGCAGGTAGAGGATGAACCGGCGGATGTTGCCGAAGATGACCCGTCCCTGGCGGACGGCGGAGACGATGGTGGTGAAGGCGTCGTCCTTGAGAACGACATCGCTGGCTTCCCTGGCGACCTGGGTGCCGCGCTGGCCCATGGCGACCCCGATATCGGCTCGACGAAGCGCTGGCGCGTCGTTGACGCCGTCGCCGGTCATGGCCACGACGTTGCCGGCCTGTTGGTGGAGCTGGATGATCGAGAGCTTCTGCTCTGGCGTGACCCGGGCGAAGATGTCGGCCTCCAGCATCTCCTCGCGTTGCTCCGGGGTGAGCTGCTGGACGTCGCCGAGCTCGGCGCCGTGGACGACCCGGCCACCCCGGCTGCCGATGCCGACCGCATCGGCGACGTAGCGGGCGGTCTCGGGTTGGTCGCCGGTGACCATGATCACCCGGATCCCGGCGTGCTGGCACTCAGCCACCGAGGCGGCGATGTCCTCCCGGGGCGGATCGACCAGCCCGACCAGACCCAGGAAGACCAAGCCCTGGTACGGGGCCTCTTCGACCGTGTCGGCCGGACGCCGGGCCAGCGCCAGGACCCGAAGGCCCTCCCTGGCCAGGGCCTGGTTGCGGTCCAGCCAGCGCTGCCGGGCAGCCTCGTCCAAGGGCTCTGGCCCATCGGCCGCGGCGACATGGGTGGACGCGTCGAGCACCTGCTCGGGGGCTCCCTTGACGGCGACCAGGAGCCCCTGGTCGGCGGCGTGGAAGGTGGCCATCATCTTGGTGTCGGTGCTGAAGGCCTCCTCGCGCTGCTCCGGGTGATCCTCGAGGAGGGTCTGCCGGCGCCGGCCGCCCACGCGAGCGGCTTCCAGGAGGGCGATCTCCAGGGGGTCACCGACAGGCTCGCCACCGTCGTCCCCCAAGGCTGCGTTGTTGCACAGGGCACCGACCTCCAGCGCCTGGGCCAGGACGGGATCCTGGGCGAGGGCGACCTCCGTACCGTCGGCCTGGAACGGGTCGCCGCTGGTCGGATCGACGTCGATGGTGGCGTGCGGCAGGACGAGCCGGCGGACGGTCATCTTGTTCTCGGTGAGGGTGCCCGTCTTGTCCACGGCCAGCAGGTTGGTGCTGCCCAGGGTCTCGACCGCGGCCAGCCGGTTGACGATGGCGTTCCTGCGAGCCATCTCGAGCATGCCCCGGGCCAGGGCCAAGGTGGCGACCACCGGCAGGCCCTCCGGGATGGCCGCCACGGCCAGGGCGATGCCGGTCTCGATCATCAGGAAGAGCTCCTTGCCACGTAGGAACCCGATCGCTGTCACGGCCGCGGCGATGCCCAGGACGACCCAGACGAGCTCGCGGCCCAGCTCGTCGAGCCGGAGCTCGAGCTTGGTCTCGGTGTCCTCGGCGGTATCGGCCAGCTCGGCGATGCGGCCCAGCTCGGTGTGGGTCCCGGTGGCGACGACGACGCCCAGGGCCGAGCCGCGGGTGATCACGGTGCCCTGGTGGAGCATGCAGGTCCGGTCGGCGACCACGGTGCTGGCATCGACGGCCTCGGTGCTCTTGGCCACGGGCACCGATTCGCCGGTGAGCGCGGACTCGTCGGCCTCTAGCTGGTTGGCTTCGAGCAGCCGGACGTCGGCCGGGACAAGGTCCCCGCCCTCGACGACGACCACGTCGCCGGGGACCAGTTGCCGGGCCGGGCGCTGGGCCAGACGGCCCTCCCGGCGGACCTTGGCCGTGATCTGGGTCATCTTACGCAAGGCTTCCATGGAGCGGACGGCCCGGAGCTCGGTCGTCCATCCGATGGCCGCGTTGAGGAGGAGGACGGCCACGATGGCCCAGCCCTCGAGGATCTCGCCGAAGGCGAAGGCGAGGGCACCGGCGGCGATCAGGAGGAAGACGACGCCGCCTCGGAACTGGTCGGCGAGCAGCCTGAGGGCGCTGGTCCTCGAGGGCTCCCGCAACGCGTTGGGGCCGTAGCGCGCCAGGCGCTGCTTGGCCTCCCCGACCTCCAACCCCTCCTCTGGGACCACGCCCAGGGCCTGGGTGACCGCTTGGGCGTCCTGGGCGTGCGGGGTCTCGACCGGTGGACTGGCCCGATCGCGGTCCTCAGCGGCCTCGTCTCGGTCCTGCATCGATCAGGCTCCCTGGTCGCAGCCCCGTCATAGCCGTGGGCAGGATAAGCCCCTCGACATGGCCTCCCCCCAGCGTCGGGTTCACAAACCCCGAGGGCCATGCTCGCCCATGTCCGACACGGCTGGTCCGGACCCGGGCACGATCGAATCTTACCTGGAAGAGCGCCGGCGGTTCGAGCCACCGGAGGCCTTCGTCGAGCAGGCCAACGTGGCCGATCCCGAGGTGTACCAGCAGGCCGCCGAGGACCCGGAGGCCTTCTGGGCCTCGTGGGCCGAGGAGCTGGCGTGGATCGAGCCTTGGGACACGGTGCTGGACTGGGACCCGCCGCACGCCGAGTGGTTCCTCGGCGGCAAGCTCAACGCGTCGGCCAACTGCCTGGACCGCCACCTTGAGGCCGGCCGCGGCGATCAGATCGCGATCGCCTGGGAGGGTGAGCCCGGCGACCGGCGCGAGCTGACCTACCAGGACCTGCACGACGAGGTCTGCCGCACAGCCCACGCGCTGCGTGACCTGGGCGTGGAGAAGGGGGACCGGGTGACCCTCTACCTGCCCATGCTCCCCGAGCTTCCCGTCGCCATGCTGGCCTGCGCACGGATCGGGGCGCCCCACAACGTCGTCTTCGCCGGGTTCAGCCCCCAGGCCCTGGCCCATCGGATGGACGATGCCGGTAGCCGGGTGCTGGTGACCTGCGACGGGTACCACCGCCGGGGCAAGGTCATCGCGCAGAAGGAGCGCGCCGACGAGGGCATCGCGCTGACCGAGCAGATCGATGTCGACCACGTCCTGGTGGTCCGCCGGTTCACCGACGAGCCTCGCCAGGTCCCCTGGGTCGATGGCCGGGACACGTGGCTGCACGAGGCCACGGCCGACCACGCCCCCGAGGTCGCGCCCGAACCCATGGACGCCGAGGACATGCTGTTCATGATGTACACCAGCGGGACCACCGGCAAGCCCAAGGGCATCGTGCACACCACCGGCGGCTACCTCACCGGTGCCCTGGCCACCTCCCGCTGGGTCCTGGACCTCAAGCCCGGGGACAGCTACTGGTGCATGGCCGACATCGGCTGGATCACCGGCCACTCCTACATCGTCTACGGGCCGCTGATGGTCGGCGCCCAGGTCGTCATGTACGAGGGGGCCCCGGACCACCCGTCGCCCAGCCGACCCTGGGAGATCATCGAGCGCTACGACGTGGACGTCTTCTACACGGCCCCGACCGCCATCCGGGCGTTCATGAAGTCCGGCGCCAAGCACCTCGAGGGCCACGACCTCTCGACCCTGCGCCTGCTGGGCACCGTCGGCGAGCCGATCAACCCGGAGGCCTGGATCTGGTACCACCGGAACGTCGGCCAGGAGCGATGCCCGATCGTGGACACCTGGTGGCAGACCGAGACGGGCATGATGATGATCACGCCCCTGCCGGCGATCAGCACGACCGTGCCCGGGAGCGCCATGCGTCCGTTCCCCGGCACCCAGGCCACCGTCCTGGACGAGCAGGGGGAGCCCGTGCCAGCGGGGACCGGCGGCCGGCTGGCCTTGACCCAGCCCTGGCCATCGATGCTCCGGACGATCTGGCAGGACGACCAGCGGTACATCGAGACCTACTGGTCCAAGTGGGACACAGGAACCTACGACGCTGGGGACGCGGCCAGGATCGACGAGGACGGCCTCTTCTGGATCCAGGGGCGCCTGGACGATGTCCTCAACGTGGCCGGTCACCGCTTGGGGACCATGGAGATCGAATCGGCGCTCGTCGGTCACGAGGCCGTGGCCGAGGCGGCGGTCGTCGGTGCGCCCGACGAGGTCAAGGGCCAGGTGCCGGTGGCGTTCGTGATCCTCGAGGAGGGGGTCGCGGCGGGGGAGGAGCTGCGTGAGGCGTTGATCAAGCGGGTGGACAAGGAGATCAGCCCCATCGCTCGGCCCAGCGCGGTCCTGTTCACCGACGACCTGCCCAAGACCCGCAGCGGCAAGATCATGCGCCGGTTGTTGAAGGACATCGTGGCCGACCGGGACCTGGGCGATACGACGACGCTCAGCAACCCCGAAGCGGCCGAGGCGTTGCAGCGGAGCTGGGAACAGGTCATGGGGACCTGACCGGCGCCCGGCCGGGTGCGGCCTCGGGCTGGCCACCGGGCCACAGGCGGATCCTGGCGTCGACGCAGACGGCGCCCTTCCCCTGGTCGCCGACGATCACCGGGTTGAGGTCGAGCTCTTGGATCTCGGGCCGGTCCCAGACCAGCTGGGCCAGGCGCAGCAGCGCGTCCTCGACGGCGGCTACGTCGGCCGGGGCCTGGCCCCGGATCCCCTCGAGGATGGGCCAGCTCCGGATCGAGCGGACCATGCGGGAGGCCTCGGCGTCGGTCAGCGGCGCCAGCCGGAAGGCCACGTCCTTGAGGACCTCGACGTGGATGCCGCCCAGGCCGAAGGCCAGCAACGGCCCGAAACGACGATCAGCGCTCATCCCCAGGATGACCTCGCGGCCTTCGGGGACCTGCTGCTGGACGAGGACGGCCTCGAGCTCGTGACCGGTCTCGCGGACGCGCTCCTGGATGCGATGGAAGGCCCCGATGGCCTGGTCGGGCCCTTGGACCCCGGTCACCACGGCGCCAACGTCGCTCTTGTGCACGAGGTCCGGGGCGATGGCTTTCATGACGCATGGGGGTCCGATGGCCTCGACGGCCTCGGCGGCGGCCTCCGGGTCGCCGACCCGGGAGAGCTTGGCCGTCGGGATGCCGTAGGCCTGGAGAAGCTCGAAGCACGCCTCGGGGGCCAGCCACGCCTGGTCCGCGGCCACGGCCTCGTCGACCAGCACCTTGGCGGCCTGTCGGTCGACGTCCGGCAGCTCGGGTAGCTGGCCGCGGGGCCGTGCCTGGTGGTCGACGTGGTCGGCGTAAGCGCCCAGGGCCTTGATGGCCGACTCGGGGAAGGTGTAGGTCGGCCGGCCCGCGTGGGTGAGCTGGTCGAAGGCGGTCTCGCCGTGGCCGCGGCCCATCACGCAGAACAGGACCGGCTTCTGACCCGGGTCGGGCGCGGTCAGGGCCTGGACGACGGCCTCGTCGCGCAGGACCGTCGGCGGGGTGTAGATGACGACGACGCTGTCGACCGCCTCGTCCTCGAGCAGGGCTTCCAGGCAGGCCTGGTAGGCCTCGGGTCCACCGCTGCCGGTGATGTCCACGGGGTTGGCTACGCTGGCCTCGGCCGGGACGTGGGATCGGATCCGGTCGCGGGTGGCCTGGGAGAGGTCGGCCAGCTCGAGCCCGTTGGGTCCCATGGCATCCACCGCCATGATGCCAGGCCCGCCGCTGTTGGTCAGGATGGCCACCTTGCGGCCGGGGGGCGGCGGGGCCCGGGCGAACAGCCGGGCGTAGGCGAACATCTCCTCGATGGTGTCGGCGCGGATGACCCCGCACTGCTCGAACAGGGCCGTGGTGAGCACGTCCTTCTCGGCCAGGGCGCCGGTGTGGGACGCCGCTGCCCGGGCGCCTGCCGACGACCGGCCGCTCTTGACCGCCAGGATCGGCTTGCTGGGGGAGACCCGCCGGGCGACCTCGATGAAGTTGCGGGGGTTGCCGAAGTGCTCCAGGTAGAGCAGGATCTGCTCGACGCGGTCGTCGGTCTCCCAGGCGGCCAGAAGGTCGTTGCTGGAGACGTCCATCCGGTTCCCCAGGCTCACGAAGTGGGAGAGGCCCAGGCCCAGCTCGTCGGCCACGTCCAGGATGGCCACCCCCAGGGCCCCGCTTTGGCTGATGAACGCCAGGCCACCGTCGCCGACGTTCGACCGGCTGAACGTGGCGTTCATCCGGACACCGGGCGCGGTGTTGATCACGCCCATGCAGTTGGGCCCGACCACGCGCATGCCGTACCGGTCCGCGACCGTCTCGAGCTCTGCCTCCCGCTTGGCGCCCTGCTCCCCGACCTCCCGGAACCCGGCCGAGATCACGACCAAGCCCTCGACGCCAGCCTGGCCGCAGGCCTCAGCCACAGGCACGACGTGCTCGCCCGGGACGACGATGACAGCCAGGTCGATCGGTTCGGGGACCGACCCGATGTCCGGGTAGGCCTTGACCCCGGAGATCGAGGTCGCGTTCGGGTTGACGGGATGGACGACGCCCTGGTAGTCACCGTCGAGGAGGTTCTCGAGGACCTGGCGGCCGATCGTGCCAGGTTGACGGGAGGCCCCGATGACGGCGATCGAGGCAGGGTCGAGGAGGGCGTCGATGCCTTGGGTCGGCCAAGCGTCGTCCATACCGAGGTAACCGCCGCGCTCACGGTAAGAAGGTAGGGGCCGGAGCCGCGGCCCTCAAGTCCCCCAGCCGCCTACGGTGTCCACGATGCCGCTGGCTGAAGACCCCGAGGCCCTTGCCCGCTGGATCGGTGACCGGCTCCACACCTTGGATCTGCCCTGGGAGGGGATCGAGCCTGCGCCCGAGGTCGCCGTGGTCGGGATCGACCCGTCCAAAGCCAGCTACCGGGCCGCCCGGTGGGCCACGCGACTGGCCGGCGAGGTGCATCTGGTGGCCGGGCTGGCCGAGGAGGTCCCAGCGTTCGTCAAGGCGGGGGACACCGACGTGCTCGAGGGCTGGCACGAGCGGGCCCGTCAGGGCGGCGCCAAGGTGCTCGGCGACGTCAGGGACCGGTTGGTCGAGGCCGGCGAGGTCCCGGCGGACCAGGTCGAGACCCACCTCATCGAGGAAGCCGCTGCCGAGGCCATCGTCAGGGTGGCCCGGGAGCAGACCGCTGACCTGGTCGCCGTGGGCCGGTCCGGCCGGGATCGGATCGAACGGCTCCTGCTCGGCAGCGTGGCCGCCCAGGTCGCCCACCAGGCGCCCTGCAGCGTCCTGGTGGCCGGCCAAGGAGGGCTAGGGGGCCCCGTGGTCACCGGGGTCGGCGGCGGCGGGACCACGGCCCCCGCTGCTGGGTGGGGAGCACGGATGGCGTTGATGCTGGGCACCAAGCTCGTGCTGGCCCACGCTGCCCCGGAGAGCTACGCGCCCGCCGGGTACCGGGACATGGGCGCGCAGGCCGAGGCGCTGTCGGTCGAGTGGCCGCCGCGCAAGGCGCTGGCTGCCCTGGCCGAGGAGCGCGACGCCCAGGTGCTCGTGGTCGGTCACGGCCGACGGCCGGGCTGGTTGGGCAGCACGGCCTTGGGGGTGCTCCACCGGTCCAGGGCGACGGTCCTGGTAGCCAAGCGCTGGCAGCCGGGGTAGCTCTACGGTCAGAGGGCTTGGCCGACACGCTCGAGGGCAGCCTGGACGGCCGCCTCGATCCCGTCGGAGCGATCCACCGGGTAGGGTGCCGGGTTGCTCAGGTCCCGGTAAGCGGCCGGGAGGGTTGGGTAGCTTGCCAGGAAGCGCTCCCGGGCCGCTTCGACGGCCTTGGCGGGCCGCACACGCTCGACCTCCCCGAGCAGGCCCTGGCCGTCGACCTCCTCGTCGGCCAGCGCGATGGTGTCGCCGACGAGCTCACCGGCCTCGTCCCGGCGGCGATGGACCTGCTTGCGGCCGGGCAAGGTGTGCTTCTTGGGGCTCGTCTTCATCACCGGGTCGCCCTCGTACTCGCACAGCTTGTAGGAGATGTTCAGGGAGGGGTGATCGTCGGAGACGACCAGCGAGGTCCCGACGCCGTACCCGTCGATGGGCGCCTGGGCGTCGGTCAAGGCGGCGAGCTTGAACTCGTCGAGACCGCCGCTGGCGATGATCTCGATCCCCTCGTGGCCTGCGTCGTCGAGGATCCCGCGGACCTCCCGGGACAGCGCGGCCAGGTCGCCGGAGTCGAGCCGTACCGCGCCGACCTCGATCCCCTGGTCGGCCAGCTGGTCGGCGATCTCGACGGTCAGGTTGGCGCCCTCGAGCGTGTCGTAGGTGTCGATGAGAAGCGTGGTCCCGGGGAAGGTCCTCGCGAAGGCCTCCAGGGCCTCGCGCTCGTCCTCGAAGGACTGGACGAAGGAATGGGCCATGGTCCCGAAGACCGGGATGCCCAGGTCCTCCCCGACCTCCACGAGGCTGGTCCCGGCGAACCCCGCCACGTAGGCGCACCGCGCGGCCGCCCTGGCAGCGTCGGGTCCGTGGGCACGCCGGGCACCGAAGTCGACCAGAGCGGGAGCCTCCTCGCCCAGCTCCGGTCCGCCGACGGCCTCGTAGCATCGGGCAGCCTTGGTCGCCAGCAGGGTCTCGACGTGCACCGTGTTGAGGACCAGGGTCTCGATGAGCTGGCCGACCGGCAGCGGCGCCTCGATCTGGAGGATCGGTTCGTAGGGGAACACGAGCTCGCCCTCGGGGACCGCCCGGACGATGCCGTCGAACCGGAGGTCGGCCAGGTAGCTTGTCAGCTCCGGGGAGAGCCCCTGGTCCTCGAGGTAGGCGAGCTCGTCGTCCGAGAAGCTGAACCGCTGCAACCGTTCGAGCAGCGTGTGGACGCCGGCGGCGACCAGGTACCCGCGGTCCTCGGGCACGTTCCGGACGTGCAGGTCGAAGACGGCTTCGCCGGTCATCCCCTGCTCGAGGTAGGCTTGGGCCATCGTGAACTCGTAGAGGTCGGTGAAGAGGCCGGAGGGGCGCCGGTCTGCCATCGAGCAGGCCAAGCCAAGCCTCCTTGAAGCATGTTCGGTGTGCCGGCCCGGTCGGCGGCGGTCCTGGAGCGGTCCCGCGGACCTAGGCAACGCTTATGAGGGGCAGCCGGTCTGCCGAAGCGATGGCGCGGTTCCTGCGCGAGGTCCCCAAGGAGGTCGCCCACCAGGCGATGGTCAACAAGACCATCAACGCCTCGATGCTCCAGGAGGTCAAGGACGACCCAGCCCCTGGCGTCGACGCCGACGACCTGGATGTCCTGGCCCGCGACGTCGCGGTCCCGGAGCTGGTGCCCTGGGAGTACGCGTACGTCGATGTCTACACCGACGGCGACCGCTTCTACGTGGCCCTGAACCACACCTTCTACCGCCGCTCGGCGTCCAAGACCCTGGATCCCGCCTAGCCGACCACCGCAAACGTGGTGACGGTTGCACCTCTTCACCGTAGCGATGCAGCCGGTCCGTGTCGTCGAGACCTGCCTCTACGTGGACGACGTCGAAGCAGCGGCCGCCTGGTACGAGGACGTCCTGGGTCTCGAGGCGTTCGCCGAGGATCTGCCCCGGCACGTCTTCCTCCGATGCGGCGATAGCCTCCTCTTGCTCTTCGATCCCGGCGAGACCGAGGTGGTCGAGCCCGGCGACAAGGCCGCCCCCCACGGCGCTCGAGGCCCCCAGCACGTGGCCTTGGGCGTCGAGGCTCTTCCCCCTTGGCGCGAGCGCCTGGCAGAGGCCGGTGTCGAGATCATCGAGGAGGCCTCCTGGGGCAAGGGCGACTCGATCTACTTCCGCGATCCGGCCGGCAACGTCGTCGAGCTTGTGACGAGGGGGACTTGGCCTGTGTGGTGAGACGCCACGATGGAGGCCGGCGGCCCGACGGCACCCGGCCCCCAGATCTGCCCGAGCCGACAAGCGCCACCGGCTCGGGCGCTCCCAGGACCAGCTACACCCTCCGGCCTGGTCCTGGGACGTGGCCTGTGTGGTGACCCGCCACCATGGAGGCCGGCGCCCACCAACCCCCAAGCACTAACCCGGAAGGGACGGTGACGAGCCCGCCTCCCCCTCGAGGCTCAGAGCCCACCGGCGACCAGGCCTCGGACCACGACGGTCAGGGCCCCCAGCGCCGTCCCGGCGGTGGACAGGGCCAGACCCACCAGCATCGCCCAGTGCCCAAGCTGCCAAGCGCGCCTGTCCACACCGGCCAAGCCCTGGATGGCCACGGTGAGCCCTGCCAACCCGCTGACCAACGCGGCCAGGCCCAGGATCAACAGCTGGATGGCGGCGGTCGGGCCGACAACCATCGCGGCGCCGGCAAGCGCGCTGATCGCGCCGAGGATCAGGGACAGCCAGGCCCGGACGCCGGACACGCCGGGTCCACCGGTGCGACGACCATCAACCTGCCGGACCTGGTCGGCACCGCGCTCCCCCTGGCTGTCGGCGGCGTCCCTGGGGAACGGGGGCACGGCGTGAGGCGGCGGGGAGGTTCGGGCGCCACCGACCGCCATCGACGGTTTGATATGCCGCGCTGCCCAACCCAGGGCCGACGATGCGTCGCCTGATCGCCTGCCTGCTCATCGGTATGCTGCTTGCCGCGGGGTGCCTGGACGGCACCCGGACCAGCCAGGCCGAGGTGACGGGTCCGGAGGTCTCCGGGCAGCCCTCAGGGGAGAGCCTCGGCGAGGGCGAGTACTGGATCGTCTGGGTCGAGGGCGAGCAGCACCTGGACCCGCCGGCCCAGTACATCTGCAGCGTGGCCTACGACCACGACATCGACGTGGCCAACCGGACCCTCGAGTACAGCAACCACACCTACGACATCGACCCCGCCAACGTGACCTACGTGGTGGCCTTCGACGTGTGGGAGCCCAGCTCGAGCTGCCCGACGGCCTACCGCCTCCACCCGGGCCTCCAGCCGCTCTCGCAAGCCATGGGCGCCTTCGGGAACCTGACCCTGGAGCCCGCCGCCAACGGGTCGATCATGCTGGAGCCCGGCACCTGGCTCCACCCGGGCCAACAGGCCAGCTACACGTACGAGGCGACCAAACGCATGGACGGGGACGCTCACGAAGCCACCGGCTGGTTCAACGTGACCCACCTGGGCGCCTGGCCGCAGGCGGGGCTGGGGCCCGCCGACTAGAGCTACCGCTCGACCGTGGGATACAGAAGGAGAAGAGGAGGGACGCGCGCGTCCCGGCTACCCAGGCGGCTCGGGGGCGTCCTCGGGGTGGATCTCGACGTACGGCCGCGTGCACTTCATACCGACCTCCACGGGCCCGACGTGTTCCTCCCCGTTGAACCCACACGCCTGAGCAGGGTCGGCCACCGCTGGGAGCACGACGGCGAAGGACGTCACGAGCATCACACCGATGAGGATCGCGCTGGTGGTTGACATGATCTCACCGCGCCGGGATCGGAGGACCACCGCTTAGGCCTTCGCTCAAGGCATGTTGAGCCTTCATCGCTTGCGCACTCGGGCCCGACATGCAGGGGACGTGCCTGCCACGGATCCCGGTCAACCCGTGAGCTCGAACTTCTGGACCTTGCCGGTCGTGGTCCTCGGGAGCTGGTCGACGAACTCGACCTCCCGGGGGTGCTTGTACTCGGCCAGGTTCTCCAGGCAGTAGGCCTTGATCCCGGCCGGGGTGACCTCGGCGCCCTCGGTGGGCACGACGAAGGCCTTGACCATCTCGCCGTAGTCCTCGTGCGGGATGCCGACCACGGCTGCCTCGGCGATCTCCGGGTGCTCGAAGAGGAGCTCCTCGACCTCCCGGGGGTACACGTTGTACCCCTTGGACAGGATCATGTGCTTCTTCCGGTCGACGACGTAGAAGAAGCCATCCTCGTCGTGGT
>CAYXGD010000028.1:0-17322 GCA_964464425.1 uncultured Thermoplasmatales archaeon | reverse complement strand
GCAACGCGTACTACCTGATGGCCAGCAACGTCATCGGTGCCGCTGCCGGGCTGGCGTTCTGGTTCTTGCTGGCCGGCGTGGCCGGGCTGGCACCCAGGCAGATCGGCATCGGTCACGCCGCCATCTCGCTCGGGACGACGATCGCGGTGGTCGCCAAGGGAGGCCTCGACACCGCACTCGTGCGGACGGTCCCCGACGCCAGCCGCAGGGGAGGTGTGCGCCTGCTCTGGTTCGGCGTGCTCGTCGGCGCAGGCATCGCGCTGGTCCTTTCGATCAGCCTGGCAGGCGCCTCGCACCTCACAGGGACCTTGCCGGACATCGGCGAGATCGGGTGGCTGCTGGTCGGCGCCATCTCGCTGCTCTTGGTCATCACCTGGCTCCAGGATGCCTACTTCCTCGGGGAACGGGACGCCAAGTTCAGCATGCAGCGCAACCTCGTGTTCTCTGCCGCCCGGCTCGTGCTCCCGATCCCGATCGTCCTGCTGGCGGTCCCGCAACCGATCGCGCTGACCTGGGGCCTGGCCCTGTTGGCCTCCGCGCTGGCCGCCGGCTGGTTCACGAGCTCGATCCCCGACCGGACCGGCCGGCACGTGCCGAAGATGGAGCTCGTGAAGACGAGCCTCCGCAACGTCACCGGCAGCGCGGCCGAGTTCCTGCCGGGCCTGCTGCTCGTGCCGCTGGTCCTCCACGTCGAGGGGGCCCAGGCGGCCGGCTACTTCGCGATCGCCTGGACCGCGGCCTCGTTGTTGTTCGTGACGTCGGCCGCGGTCGGCCGCAGCGCCATGGCCGAGATGGTCCGCATGGATGCCGCCGAGCAGGTCGACGCGATCCGCAAGGGCGTCCTCCAGCACCTGTGGCTGATCGCACCGGCCGGCCTGGTCGGCATCGCGCTGGCCCCCCAGCTGCTGTCGATCTTCGGCGCCGTGTACGCCCAGCAGGCGGCCACGACGTTCGCGATCCTCTGCGCCAGCATCCTCTTCGTGGGGCCCAGCTACCTCTACCTGGCCCTGCTACGAGCCACCGACCGGGCGGTCCCGCTCGTCGCCTTCCCGGCGGCGATGATCGTGGCCCTGTTCACACTGGTCCCCCTCCTGGGCGCCCGGTTCGGCCTGGCCGGCTACGCCCTTGCGTGGCTGGTGGCCAACGTCCCCTTCGGGATCTACGGTGCGATCCGCCTCAGCCGGCACGGTCCGGAGGTGAGCAACGATGACGCGCCCTCGCCTCTCGCTGGTGATCCTCACACGGAATGAGGAGGACAACATCGGGTCCTGCCTCTCCTCGGTGGCCGGGCAGACCACGCAGGAGATCGAGGTCATCGTCATCGATGCCGCCAGCACCGACGCCACCGTGGAGCGCGCCGAAGCGGCCCGTGAGGGCTTCCCGATGGATCTGCACCTCGTGGCCCACGACCGACCCATCTCGATCGGCCACGCCCGCAACCTGGGCGTCGAGCTCGCCCGGGCCCCGGTCGTGGCCTTCCTCAGCGCCGACGCCGAGCTCGACGAGACCTGGGCCGCGCAGGCCCTGAGGTCGCTGAAGGTCGCCGATCTGGTCTTCGGTCGTCAGGTCCACGACCCCCACGACTGGACGCTGGGTGCCGCCGTGCGCGGCCTACGCTACCGGTTCCCGGACCACCCCGTCGACGACCCCGACCGGTTGGCCTCGAACGTCGCCGCCGCCTACCGCAAGCGCGTGCTGGAGACCATGCCGTTCGATCCCTCGATCAACGCGGCCGAGGATCTCCTGATCGCCCAACGAGCCCGCAGCGCTGGGTACAAGACCACCTACAACCCGCACATGGTCGTCTTCCACCACGACGTCGCGACCCTCCGAGAGGAGATGCGAAAGAACGTTCGGGAGGGCTGGGGGCTCGGCGTGCATGCCCGGGAGCTCGGCGTCGAAGCCTCCCTGCTCGGCTGGGGGGTGGCCCTCGTCGGGGCAGCCGCCCTGCTGCTCTCCACGCCTGTCTGGCCCCTGGCCGCACCCGTCGGAGCGGTCAGCCTGGCTGGGCTGCTCTGGCTGCCTGCCCTGCGGCGGGCCACCCGCCACGCAGGCCGGATGCCCCTGGCCTCGCTGGTCGCCGGCGTCGCCGCCAGCCCTGCCTTCGATCTGGCCTTCCTGGCCAACTACGTGCACGGCCTGACCAGCAGCGATCGACCCCTGCCCCCCACCCCGGAGGAGCTGGAACCATGAACCACACCACCGTCTTCGTCATCCTCGACGCGGCGCGAGCCGACTACGTGCAACCTAGCACGATGCCGTTCCTGCACGGGCTCTCCGAGCAGAGCGTCACCGGCTCGTTCGAGAGCCCCCTCGGGTTCGCGCAGCGCACGGTCCTGTTCAGCGGGCGCTACCCAGATACGTCCGGGAACTTCAGCCAGTTCGTCTACGACCCCGACGCCTCCCCGTTCGGCTGGGTGCGTGGCCTGGGCCCCTTGCGGTCCATGATCCGACCACGCACGTGGATGTACCCGGCCCGGTGGGCGATCGAGAGGATCACCAAGGCCCTCACCGGCGACTTCCACACCGACCCCGCGTGGATCCCACCCCGCTTGCTTCCGTTCTTCGCCATGTGCGAGGACACCGAACCGGTGTTCGCACCCGACGCGCTCGGGGCGCCGAGCATCTTCGACCTGTGCCGAGAGCACGGGCTGACGTTCCGGTACCTCGCCCACCCGGTCAGCGGCGACGACGAGGAGGTCCACCAGCTCCTGGTCGAGGAGCTCCGCCGGGAGGATCCGTACGACCTCTACGTGGCCCAGCTCAGCGCCACCGACGAGGAGGCGCACCACCACGGCCCCCACAGCCAGCACATGCGGCAGCGGGTCCTCCCCGGCATCGACGCCAAGCTGGCCAGCATCCACGCCACGCTGGAAGCCCACTACGACACCTGGGATCTGTTCGTCTGCGGCGACCACGGCATGGCCCCGGTCGAGAAGCGCGTCGACGTGCTCGACGCCTTGGCCGACCTTCAAGCCGAGCCTGGCGAGGACTACGTCGGCTTCGTGAACAGCACGCTGGCCGTCCTGTGGTACCTGACCGAGCAGGGGCGCCGGGAGATCGAGCCCGTCCTCCACACGATCGAGGGCGCGCGGGTGCTCACCGACGGCGAGCGTGCGGACCTGCGTATCCCCCCCGAACGGCGGTGGGGCGACCGGATGCTCGCCGCCGATGCCGGCGTGCTGTTCTGGCCGGACTACTTCCACGTGACCGACTCGACGATCCGGGGCATGCACGGCTACATCGACAAGTCGACCGAGGGGTTGGGCACGATGGTCGTGGCGTCCAACCGGCCCAGCGCCGTCCCCCTGGACCTCGGCGCGCGTCCGCTGGTCGACGTGTTCCCGACGCTCTGCGACCTGCTGGGTCTGCCGATCCCGGGGACCCAGGAGGGCAAGAGCCTGATCGACCAGGCACGCCCTCCGCCCCCGTCGATCCTCGACGGGGCGACACCGATCACCTGGGTGTGGCAGCCGGAGGTGGCAGATGCCTGACCACGCCTACACCCTCCAGGACACGCCCCGCGTGCGCCGGCGGATCGACGCCGATCTCGCCACCGCGACCAAGCGGGTCCGGGAGGCCGACCCGCACCTGCGCTCGTTCGTGCTCACCGGCGGCTTCGCGCGAGGGGAGGGTACCGTCGTCGACGGCGAGCCCCAGAACGACTACGACTTCGTCGCCATCCGTGGCCTGGGACGCCTGCGCGAACCCTACGAGGACGTGGCCGCCGCCCTCGAGGACGAGCTGGGCCTGCACATCGACATGGCACCGGTCCTGGTCTACCGCCTCCCGTGGGTGGCCCGCTCGATCTTCTGGTACGAGACCGCCCTCCGGGGCCGGGTCCTCTGGGGGGAGGACCTGCTCGATCGGATCCCTGTCCGCCAACCGGCCGACATCGACGCCACCGAGGCTCTGCGGCTCCTGGTCAACCGTGCCGCCGGCCTGCTGCTCGTGCGTCGCGAGGAGGACCCGCACGCCCACCGGATCCAAGCCGCCAAGGCGCTCCTGGCAGCCCTCGACGCGCACCTCTTCGCCCAAGGCGTCTTCGAGCCCAGCCAGAAGGAGCGCTGGGAACGCTACCGCGCCGCGGACCGCCAAGGCCTGGATCTCAGCGCCCTCGACGACCTCGAGCCCTGGCTGTCCTGGGCGTTCGCGTTCAAGACCGATCCCGCCGCTTCGGAACCTCAAGCTCCCCTGGAGGTCTGGCAAGCCGCGGCCCGCGCCGTCCTAGCAGCCATCCCCACCGCGCTAGGACGGGCGGGCCTCGGTTCCCTTGAGGCCTACCGGCGGACCGATGGGCTCCTCGAGCACGCTCACTACACGCTCAAGGCCGCCTCGATCCCCGGGGCCGAGGCCTTCACCCGGCATCCGACGGGCACCGTGCGGGTGGGCACCCTCCGCCTGCTCGAAGCCTCCCTGGACGGGTGCATCGATCACGATGCCGCCCGCCGGCACCTCGGATCGATGGCCGACCTGGGAGGCGACCCTCTCGGGATGCTGGAGGCGCTGCGAGGAGCCACGTTGCAGTAAGCCGGCACCGCGCCATACCGATGAACCGCTCACCCCACCGCTCGCGGCAGGCAGTCTTGCCACGCGCCTGCCGCGAGCCCCTTCTCCCCTCCCTCCTACCTCAGCTCCTCGTCCTGCCCTGGTGATCCTCCACCGCCGGAGCGCGTCCACGGGGTCAGGCCGGGAGCTCCCCCATCGTCGAGCCCTTGGCGCCCGCAACCACCGGCTGGCGATGGCCCGCTGGAGAGGTTCCAGGCGCTCCGAGCCGTCACGCGGCGGCCGGGGCGACCGCGGCCACGGAGCGAGGCTGAGCAAGGACCGGTGCAACCCCACCCGTGGGGCACCGGCCCCGGTCGACCGTCAAGCTCGTGCCGGCGGGCTCGGCTCCCCGGTGAGCCCTGATCACGGGGAGATCGACGAGCCGTGATCCGACGTTGGCCGCCGCGGGCGGGTCAGGCGGTATGACGCCTACCGCCAGCGTCGTGGAGGATGGCCAAGATCACACCGATGGCCAGGACCACCCACCCCAGGTACTGGATGGGGCCCCCGGAACCGAAGAGCCCGGTCACACTCAGCAGCACACCGACGATGATCAGGACGATCCCGAGACGGATGAGGCCCATGGGCACCACCAAGGGACGGTGTGTTTGGCTCTCGCCTGGGTCTCACCCCGCGTGACCGGACAGTCTGTCCTTGTCGCCGACAACCACCGCCACCGCCGGCAGGTCGAGGCTGAGGAGTGCTTATCCTCGAGGCGGTGGTGAACAGGACCCCGAGGTGACGACGATGGCTAAAGAAGAACGCAAGGAACGGAAAAGCAAGAAGCCTGAACACGACGCCAAGAAGGGCGACAAGCACGAGGAGGAAGACAAGCCGAAGGACCGCAAGCAAGAGCGCGCCCAGGGCTCCCAGAAGCGGTCGTGACGCCCCGCCGACAGGCGGTCGTCCCAGAGGGGCGGGAACCCCTCTCTACCGTACCTTCTCTTCTGATCCTCCAGGACCTCCGGTCGCTCAGCCGACATGCCGTGTGAGGTCTGACCGTCCATCCACGACCCGATAGCGGACCCGGGGTCCGAAGGTCGTGTCACCGTTCCTCGGCGTGCGCCTGGACCTCCCCGGGCAAGAGGTGAACGAGCCGGCCTGCGTGGCCCCGCTTGACCCGTTCAGCAGGGGGGTCTTGGCCTACGTGCGGGGCTGGCAGGGTGCCTGTGCGAAGATCAAGGAGGCCTGGGAGCAGACGACCGACCTCCGATCTGACCACACCGTCCGACCAAGCGGCTGCCAGCGCTGGGACGTTCCGGGCTGTGGCCGATCTCACGTCTCCAGCACGTGGTCGTAGACGCCGATCAGGCGGTCGGTGAGGGCTTCCCACGAGAACTCGGCGTGGATCTTGTCCGCCAGCGGCTTCCCACGTGGGATCTCGGGGTCGTCGGCGATCCTGGACAGCTGGGCGGCCAGCGAGCCCGGGTCGCCGGGCTCGGCCACGAGCCCACCATGCTGGGCGACCTCCGAGACGCCTGGAAGGTCCGAGGCTACGACAGGGGTCCCACAGGCCATGCTCTCGACGAGCGTGACGCCGAAGCACTCCTGCTTGTTGATGCTGGGCAGCACGGTCGCCATCGCGTCCCGGTACAGGCCCGGGAGCCGGTCCTCGGCGACGTGGCCCAGGAACGAGACGTCCAGATCCAGCCGGTCGGCCTTGGCCTCGAGGTCCTCGCGCAAGGGGCCGCCACCTACGATCTTCAGCGGGTGGCCGACGTCGTGCTCGGCCAGGGCGTCGAGGAGCACGTCGAGGCCCTTGTAGGGGACCAGCCGGCCGACGAACAGCAGGTGATCGCCGTGCCCATGTCCACCGTTGGGACAGAACCGTGAAGGGTCGATGCCGTTGGGCAGCGCGTGCCATCGGTCCTCCGGCACGGAGGAGAGGCTGGGTGCGCTGCGACCGTAGGCAAGCGACCGGACCAGCACGGCGTCGGCGTGGTCGTAGGTCCGCGGCCCGATCGATCGGTAGGCCCTGGCCGCCAGGCGACCCAGCGCACTGCTCGGGTGAGGCTCGAAGTGGAAGTCGAGGACCGCCGGTGTCTGGGCCTTCTCCGCCCATCGGAGGACCCGTGGCGTCGTGAAGGGGTAGGTGGCGGGGACGTGGACGAGGTCGGTGTGCTCTGGGATGTACCCGGCGAGGTCCACGACCGGGGCTCGGAAAAGCGTGCCAGAGCGCGGCACCCGGACGACCTGGTGCCCGTTGACCGGTGCCTGGCCGTTGGACCTCTCGGTCGAGCAGATCACGGAGACCTCGTGCCCGCGGTCGGCCATGTGGTGGGCGAAGTTCGACAGGACGCGCTCGACCCCGCCTGTGTGGCCGTCCCCGTTGGCGGTGTCCGGCGGGTGCGGGTCGAAGGGCGAGACGATCGTAAGGTGCATGGGGGTAGCTCAGAAGGGACTCGTCGGGCCGGAGGTATAGGGGTTCAGGGACGAGCATGCTGGCGCCGGGTCGCACATGTTCGGCCACCGGTACCCTGTAGGTCCCGGATCGGCTCGGGGTGGGCGTGTCCCCAGCATGCCCGTCGGGTCGTTCGACGCTGCTGACCCGGCAAGCGGTCTCGGCGGCCCTGATCCTCCTCGTCGGCTCGAGCCTCGTCTCGGTGGCACCCGGCGCCTCTGCGGGCGGTTGGGACGACGTCTCGGCCGAACCGGTCCTCACCGGCCTGGACGGACCCATCGACATCGCGCTGGAGCCCGATGGGACGATCTGGTGGAACGAGTACTACTCGGGCAACGTCACCAGCTACGACCCCGCCACGGGGACCACGGAGGTCCGCTTCCACGCCGACCCGATCGAGAGAGGGGTCGAGCGGGGCATGCTCGGCCTGGCATTGGATCCTGATGTGGCGGACAACGATCGGTTCTACGTCTACTACACCGTGGCAGACCCCGAGGACCCCACCGGGGGCACCAACCGGTTGAGCGCCATCGATGGGGACCAGGAGACGGTCCTGCTCACCGTGCCCGCCGACGAGCGCCACAACGGCGGACGGATCCTCTTCGCCCCGGACGGCACGATGTTCGTCTCCACGGGCGACAACGAGGAGGGCATGCCCGCCCAGGACCCCGGCTCGCGTCTGGGCAAGATCCTGCACCTGCACCCCGATGGGCAGCCGGCCGAGGACACGGTCCAGGGCTACGTCTACTCGCTGGGCCACCGCAACGTCTACGGGCTGGCCTACGACGAGGCGACAGACCGGCTCTTCGCGACCGAGAACAACAACGCCGACCGCGACGAGATCAACCTCATCAAGGCCGGCTCGAACTACGGCTGGCCTCACTGCGCAGGTCACGCTCGGTACGATCACGAGAAGGGCAAGACGACCGACGAGCCCTGCACCGATCCCCGCTTCGAGCCCCCGATCGGCGAGTTCTACCCCGATGGCACGGCCGCCCCCACGGGTGCCGCCTTCGTGGGCGGTGCCCTCTACTGGGCCGCCTGGAACCAGGGCCAGATCCACAAGATGACGGAGACCAGCGACGGATGGAACGACACCGTCGTCCACCAGACCTCCGGCCGGA
Source organism: uncultured Thermoplasmatales archaeon (assembly GCA_964464425.1). Taxonomy (GTDB): domain Archaea; phylum Thermoplasmatota; class SW-10-69-26; order SW-10-69-26; family SW-10-69-26; genus CAYXGD01. The sequence goes on along the minus strand of CAYXGD010000028.1, from coordinate 9,249 downwards.
TCAACGACCTCGAGGCGGGGCCCTCGGGTCAGGCGCTCTACTACTCGAACTGGACCGGGATCCACCGCCTCGCCTTGCCCCAGGGCGAGCAGGGGTCCCACCCCACCCAGGGAGCGGGCCCGCCGTCGAACGGAACCGTGGATAGAGAGGGGCCCGGAGATGGCACCGACGGCGTGCCGGGCCTGACACCGGGCCTGGCTGTGATCGCCGCGCTGGGCGCCGCGCTGGCCCGAGCCCGGCGGTGACACGTCGGTGAAGGATCGGATCAGATCGTCTGGGATCCGGGGCTACTCGTCGTCCTGCTCCCGGTCGTCCTGCTCCCGGTCACCCATCTCCTCGCCTGGTTGCATCGCTGCCTCGGATTTCTCGATATCGCGCTGCTCTTGCTCGTGGTCGCGCTCCTCGCGGTCCTGTGCTTTCTCGCTTCGCTTGCTGCCGGGCTTGGTATCATCGCTCACTGGGATCACCTATCCAGTAGCTCCCACGGCTTCCCGGATGAACCCTCGGCCGAAGCGTCACGTCCGGGACCGACCCGCTGGCCAGGGGCCCGGTCGAGCACCGAGGCCGGCAGCCCGCTCACACCGACCGATGGGCGGCGTCCATCAGCACGGTCTCTGTCTGATCCACCAACGCGTCCCAGTCGTGGTGCCGGAGGACGATCTTGCGCCCCCGTGCGCCCATCTCCTGGGCCTTGGCGGGGTCGCCGAGAAGATCGACCAGCTTGCGGGCAAGATCCACGGGGTCGCCGGGTCTGGCCAAGAGGCCGTTGACGCCGTCCTGGACGATCGACGGGATCCCGCCCACACGGGAGCCGATCACCGGGCGCCCGCACGCGTTGGCTTCGGCCAGGACCATCCCGAACGATTCGGCTGCCGTCGTGCTCGGAAGCACGACCACGCTGGCTCGTCGGTAGGCGGCCACCAGCTCGCGGTCGCTGACGCGCCCCAGCAGATCGACCCCGCCGATCGCCTCCCCCCATCGCTGGACCTCCTCGGCCCGGTCGCCGGTGCCGACGATCTCCAACCGAGCCTCTGGCAGGGTGGATCGCACGGTCTCGAAGGCCTCGCGGAGCACGTCGAGGCCCTTCCACCGGTAGGCCCTCGAGACGGGCCCCACGAACAGCACGGTGTCGCCTCGCGGGGTGCCCTCGGGTGAGAAGAGCTCGCCGTCGACGCCCGGCGGGATCACGCGCGCCCGGTCAGCGTGCCCGTCGAACACGCGTTCTCGGACGAAGGGGCTCACGGCGACGAGCTCGTCGCTGCCGGCGATCATGGCTCTCTGGAGCGTCGAACGGTCGAGGGCAGCCAACCCGGATAGAAGCGGCGTGCTACCCTCGAGCCTCCCAGCGTGGTACGTGGTCACGAAGGGGACATCCTTGAGCCGGGCTGCAAGGAACGCCATCTCGGCTGGGAAGGGGACCGGGGTGTGGGCGACGATGACGTCGGGATCGAGGCGGTCGATGGCCTCGCAGACGTCGCCGAAGAACCCCGGACCGATCGGCGTGTTGCCGGCGGTCCACCGGGGCGACCGGCGGCCCACGGAGACGCCGTCGAGCTCTCGGTCGCCGGGGTCCTCCCTTGTGAAGGTCAGCACGTGGACCGTGTGGTCCCGGTCGGCGAGCCGGCGGAGCGTCTCGTGGGCGTAGCGTTCGAGCCCGCCGCCTTCCGGGGGGTAGTACGGCGTGATGGCCAGGATCCCAATGGGCGTGTTGGTCGTCCCCCTGGTGGTCCCCGTCACGGCACGGGCGTGGCCGGACATGGCGATGTCTCGCCCGGCCCGCCCCGTAACGGTTCAGGGACGTCCCTCGGGACGTGGTTGGGCCGGGTCAGGCGGTCGACCGATCGCCCATGGCGTAGTGCAGGATGGCCAGGACGACACCGACCACCAGGGCGATCCAGCCGATGTACCGCAGGGTCCCCCCGAAGTCGAACAGGCCGGTGAGGCTCAACAGGATCCCGATGAGGATCAGCGCGATCCCGATGCGGATGAGGCCCATGGGTTCTCACCACCGGTCGCTAGGACCGGTCGCTGGCCAGCTTGTCGAGCCGGGCCTCGATCTTCTTGCGGTCCTCGCCCGTGCGCTTCTGGATGGTGCCCACGAGCTCGTCGACCTCGCCCTCAGCGTGCTTGAGGTCGTCGTCGGTGAGGTCGCCCCAGGTCTGCTTGATGCGGCCCTTCATCTGGTTCCAGTTCCCGTCGATCTGGTCTTTGGTGGATGGCTTCATGGTAACCACCGACCATGCGTTCTCCTCCCGGTTAAGCGGGTTCCAGGTGGGGCTTGCCGGGGATCGTCCCCGCGTGCAGGGCCCAGCCGTCCCTTGGCCGACCCTGAGGGCCGGGCGGGCCTGGAGCGCTCCCGCGGGCGGCCTCTTGGGTGCCGACGGCCGTTGGTTCGGGCGGTCAGGAGCGGTGGTCCGCGACGCCGTCGAGCCAGACCCCGGCTGCGGGTTTGGGCTCCCTGCCGGGGAACGTCACAAGCCCCCAGAACCGCTCAGCTTCGCCGAAGTGGTTCCCGGAGCTCATGGAGGGGCTATCGTACCAGGACCGGTAGAGCACCGTGTCGACCCCGAGCGCTTCGAGCTGATCCATCCCGTCGAACAGGCTCTGGAGCGCGGAGGCTTGGATCTTCCGGTGCTCGGGGTCGGGGTAGCTCGAGATGGAGATGTCTTGGAGGACGATCGGCTTGCCGAACATCCGCTCGAGGGTCGCGACGCCGGTGAGGGTGGCGTTGAACAGACCGTAGTGGCTGGAGAGCGTGTCCTGCGTCGAGGCTCGGATCGCCTGGAGGCCGACCGCATCGACCTGCTGCCCGGCACGGTCCCACGTGGACCAGGCGCCGTGGTTCCAGTTGCCAAGCGAGAGGGTGACCCGGGCCGGCGGGTAGGCTTCCTGGATGAAGGCAGCCTTCTCGGCCAGGTACCCGTCGAGTGGCTCGTATGTCGCAACGCTGGCCTTGTTGAACTCGCTCTCGAGCAAGATGAGCACCTCTTCGTCCCCCATCGTCTGATCCAGGTGCTCGACGGTCTGGTCCACGAGCGCCTGCCAGCCCTCGCGATCCTTGTGGACACCGTGCAACGTCGACCAGCACCCCTCCTCGAGACATCGGGGGGACAGGTCATCGCCCCAGTAGTACAGGTGCACCGCGGGCGTCACGTTCTCGCTGGCCATCTGCCGCAGGTCGGCATCGACGTCTCGCCAGCCGTGTTCGAGGGTCCACGGACCCAGCCACAGCGTGCCCAGGTCCGGATCGAAGCCGGCAGCCCGCTGGTGCTCGATCGAACCAGCGTCCATCCCGAAGGCGAGCGTGGAGCTGCTCCCCGGTGCCGTGGGCTCCGGCCCGGGCTCCCCGGGGACGGGCACGCCCGGCGGTTCGGGGACGGGTCCGACGACCGGTGGCGGCTTGGGTCCAGGAGAGGGGGGGATCAGCGCCGGTGTCGGCGGGCCTGGGGCCTCCCCGTCGCCCTGGCTTGGATCGGGATCGGCCCAGGGATCCACGGCTGCGTGGATCACTGCCGCGGCGATCAACGTCAGGGCGGCGAGCAGGGCGACCGGGACCCGCCGGGCTGGGGCAGAGCCTCCGTTCTCGGGACGCGTGTTCGACACCTACGCCGGGCTCCCCTCGTGGCCGTAGTCAAGCTTTCAGGGACGGACCTCAGGGGCTGGCTGAGGGTGGTGGACCGGGTCCGTGACCTCAGGGTCCAGCGCCCTGGTTCTTGTGGGTGGGGCTCGCCGCTTGACAGAAGGAAGAGATCCCGGGGGAGAGGGCGTCACCGGCGGATGGTCGAGGATGTGGTGAGTAGCCGGGCAAGAGCGACCGACCACCCGGGTCCGGCGCACCGTCCCCCAGGATACCGTTCCTCTGTTCGACGCCGTTGATAAGGACCCTCAAGCGGGGGCTTGGTGCCGACGGTGGCCGTGGGGTGGGCCCGTGGCGGCCTTGGGGGATCGAGGGGGGTAGGCTCGGGTCGCGTCGATGGTCACGAGGCTGCCCGATGATCCAAGCGTCCCGGGCTGCCAGGCCGGGTCCAGCGACCCACCGTGGACCCACACGGGCAGGGGAGGGCCGGCCAGGCCAGGGGGCGGCTCGGTTCCGGGAGCTGCCTGCACGTCAGCTAGCCGGCTCGACCCCGTCCCCGGAGGATGAGCATCCCGAGGGCCACGAGGCCGCCGAGGACGGCTGCCGCAGCCGGTCCCGGCAGGAACGGGACGGCGGCCACCTCCGTGACGGGGCAGTCCACCGAGCGAGCGGTGCCGTTCCAGCTGTGCACGGTGTAGCGGTAGGTCGTCCCACGTTGTGCGCTGGGGTCGGTGTAGGACGTGGTCGCGCCCGATGCGTTCGCGACCAGCGTCTGTGTGGCGTCCGGTCCCGATCGAAGGATGGGGTAGCTCTTGGCGTCCGGGACCGGTTGCCACGAGAGGTGGATGTCGCCCTGGGGCCCGGCTTCCGCGGTGGGGTCCCCCGGACACGCCGCTCCGGCTTGGGGCGGGTCGCCAAGGCACCCGGTGACCAGGAGGGTCGAGGCCCCGAGGACGACCATCAGCCAGCCTCGGGACGGCGTGCGGCTCATGGGACGACCCTTTGTTGGGCGTGGTTGATAGGTGTCGTGGGACGGTCGTGAGGGCTCACGGTGAGGATCGCTGACCGAGGGGGGGCGCATCGACCCTCTCGAACTTGACCATCGGCGGGGGCGGGACGTCGCCGGCGATGGCATCGATCGAGAGCTTCTGGTAGGTCATGGGGGACAGGGTCCGGTAGGACAGGTAGGCGTACAGGGGGGCGCACAGGAAGAACGACGCGTACAGCAGCAACCACAAGGGGAGGATGATCTGGCTGGTCAGCAGGGGTCCCGAGCCGATCTGGGTGAGGTTGGTGATCGCCACGGCGGCCAGTGCAACCCCGAAGGTGGACTCGATCTTCGTCAACCGTAGCGACCGGAACAGCGCTCTGGTCCGCGAGAGCGGTCCGCCGGGTGCTTTGGGGGTCCGGACGAAGGGGGTGTTGAACCCGAGGATGCTCTTGGTCACGGCGATCACGTTCGTGACCTTGATCGAGAACCACATCCCCTGGACGAGGAACGTGTCCCGCCATCTGTCGGCCCCGGCCTGACGAAGGACCAGGTGCAAGCGGAGGATCGTATCGACGAGCAGCGCGAACGGGACCAGCCCGAGCAACAGGAGCTCTCGCTGGTGATGCGTGACAGCGTCGTACCCCAGGATGGGGCCCAGGCCTAGGTAGAGCAGGATGCTTGCGATCGCGACGACGAAGTAGCCATCGAACCAGTGGAGGGAGGAGACGATGTAGTCGAACTTCTGGCGCGCGGTCATCTTGGACCGGAGGATCGTCCCTGTGTGCGAGAACAGGATGCGGACGTTCCCGAACGCCCAGCGGTGGAACTGCTTCTTGTACGCCTCGAACACCGACGGCATCAAGCCTTCACCGAAGGACTCGTCGACGTACAGGGAGTCCCAGCCGTTGGCGGCCAACCGTACGCTGATCTCCGCGTCCTCGCACACCTGGTCCTCGGCGAAGCCTTCCACGTCCTCGAGGGCGCTCTTCCGGATCATGCCCATCGTCCCGCAGAAGATGATCGCGTTCTGCTCGTTGCGCGACGGCATGATCGCGTGGTAGAAGTACGCTTCCGCGCGCTTGTACTGCTCTGTCAGGAAGGACTCGTCGCCGTTCCGGTAGTCCTGGGGGGTCTGGACGAACCCGATCTCCGGGTCGGTGAAGTGGCCGACGATCGACCGGAGGTAGTCGGCCTTCACCCAGTAGTCGGCGTCGATGACGCCGACCAGCTCGATCCGCTCAGGGAGACGCTCGGTCACGTGGTTGAGCGCGCCTGCCTTGAACCCGTGCCGGTCCTCGCGCGTGACGTGGTGGGCGCCCAGCCGATCACACAGGCGGGCCATCCGCTGTCTCGTCTCGCCGTCCGTGCTGTCGTCGGCGACGATGACCTCGAAGCGATCCTCGGGGTAGTTCTGCTCGACCAGGTGGGCGACCGTCTGCTCGACGACCTCGTAGGGCTCGTTGTAGGTCGGGACCACGAGGGCGACGTGGGGCTGGAGGAAGGGATCCCAGGGCTGCTTGCTGGAGACGCGGGTCCATCGGCGTCGCGTGGCGGCGTCCAGGGAGTAGAACGAGAAGATCACGATGAGGAACAGCCCGCCGGCTTCGGCGCCGAGCAAGGTGAGGCTCAGCCACCGCTGTTCCGGGGCCACCTTGGGGATCGAGACGGTGAGCGCGTAGACCACATACCCGGCTGTGAGCGAGATGAGGGAGATGTAGCTCAGGAGACCGGCCTTCTGCCAGTGGTACCGTGAGACCAGCCCCCCGATCGCGGCGCCGGTGAGCACGGTCACGATCTCCCAGGCGGTCACGGTGTAGAAGGGGCGCAACAACTCGGTCGGGATCTCAGGCGCCGCGGTCTGTGCGAGATCGGGCGTGGCGATGATGCCTGCGCCGACCCAGTACGTGACGAACCCGCAGATGGCACCGATCGTGATCCCGAGCACGACCCCGAACGCGACCCGGACGGGTCCGGGCTGATCCTGGGCCTTCAAGCGCGAGGTCACGGGGCCGTGCCACCTATCCGGATCTCGAAGACGCACGCCTGACCGCCTTCGGCCTTGCAGCTGACGGCCACGACCCTCCCCTCGGGCTCGACGGCTCGAAGCCCGCTGAGGATCAACTCGTGGGCACGGTCGCACGTGGGACCACCCTGGCGAGCCTCCGAGCCCGAGCAGGCGGGGAGGGCGACCGCTCGGCGGCCGGACGGCTCGGAGAGCAGGACAAGCTCGCCGACCTCGCTCTTGGCAAGGGCCTTGCGCAAGCCGGTCAGCCACGCGGGGTCAGGCACCGGGGCGGCGTGGGCCGACGAGAACCGGGCCCAAGACCCTCCCGCGCCGTTGGGTCCGGTCCCCGAGCGAGCGGCCTCCCAGCTGGATCCCGGGGGCCGGTGCTTGGCTGCGGGCCTGTAGAGCGCGATGCTGAGCGAGATCACGACCATCGCGATCCCGCCGAGGATCAGGATGGAGGCCCCCTTCCCGGCTGGGAGGAAGAGCCCGTTCTCGTGGCCGATCAGCGCGCCCAGGGGTTCGAGGAGCCTATCGGCCGCGTCGGACAGCTCGGACACGAGCTCGGAGGCGAGCGGCGGGATCTCAGCGAGGAAGCCGAGGACCGCCTGGAACAGGTTCCGGAGTTCCTCGAGCATGGGAGCACCATCGAGCCGGCCAACGGTCGTGACGACCCGGGTCCGGTCTCACCTCTAGCTCAACCTCCCCGGTTCAAGGGGATACAGGGACATCCCTCGGCCCAGGAACGGCTTGGATGGGCCGTCTCGAACCGAGCCGGCGGCGGGTCGTCTCACATGTTCGGTCGGAACAACTCGCATATGCTGCCGGTGGGGTCACCACCGCCAAGGTGCCCATCCCATGACGACACCAAGGTGCAACCACTGCGGACGGTCCGAGCCCGAGCTGGAGGCGTTGGTCCATCCCCCGACTGGAGAAGCGGCGCGGCTGTGCGTCCCGTGCCTACACGGCATGGCCCGCGCCAAGGCTGCCTGGTCGGATGAGCGGGGCCGCGAGCGCCTGGTCAGGGTCGCCGAACGCGACGGGCGAGAGGTCTGGCGATCGGATCACGTGCTCTACCTTCTGCCTCCCATCGCCGAGATGAGCCGGCCTCGCGGAACGCAGAACCAGCCGCCCGCACCTGTGGGCGAGCGATGACGCGAGGGTCCGTCGTGGCCCTGGCTTCCTCGGACCCCCTCGGCGACCTCTCCTCGAAGCGCGTCGTCGTCCTCCCGGACCTCGCCGTCGACGTCCTGGCCCCCCTGCCCGAGTGGACGACGACCCGCTCCCAGCTGGACGCCATCGCCGAGAGGGGGGGTGGCAACCTCCTGCTGGCGTCCGCCGATGTCAAGCTCGGCGGGAACGCTGCCAACCTCGCGATCGCCCTGTCCCAGCTCGGGGCCGAGGTGAGCCTGATCGCCGAGACAGACCACCTGGGATGGGCGTTGATCCAGGAAGCCGCCAGCGAGACCGGTCTTGGGATCGACGGCGTCCGGGTGGGCTCTCGGGGATCGACGACGGTGGCCCTCGAGTGCGAGGACGCCAACCTGATGCTCAGCGACCCAGGGCCGGTGGCTGAGTTCGGGCCCGAACGGCTGCGCGACGAGGATTGGGACCGTCTGGAGACAGCCGACGCGATCGCCGTCGTCAACTGGTCCCAGAACCGCCGGGGCACCGATCTCATCGCCGCCCTCACAGAGCGCCTGGACCCGGACGGGCGGTTCCTCTACCTCGACACGGGGGATCCCAGCCATCGTGACGGCCGGCCCCTCGAGCTCCTGACTGCCGGCGACCTGCTGCGGGGCGTCGACGCGTGGAGCATGAACGAGCACGAGTTGAAGGCCTTCAGCGACGGCACCGATCCCGGCCTGGTCGAAGCCGCCAAAGCGCTTGCACGCAAGCTGGGTGTCCGGGTCGACCTCCACACGCGCCGCTGGGCCGCCACCGTCGCCGACGGGCCCGTGGTCCAGGTCGAGGCCGACGACACCCCTGCCCGCCGCCTGACCGGCGCGGGCGACGCCTGGAACGCTGGGAACCTCGCAGGTCACCTCCTTGGCTTCTTGCCCGTCGAGCGGCTCGAGCTCGCGCACCGCGTGGCCAGCCACTACGTCTCCAGCGCCGATGGACAGCCCCCATCGGCCAAGGAGGTGCTGCGCTCGTGATCTCGATGCTCTCCGGGAACGGGCGTGCGCTCCTCACGATCGACGAGCGCGGCGGCTGGGGGCAGCTGTTCTACCCCTACCCGGGTCTGCACCAGCAGCTCCAGCATGCCCGGCTGGGGCTCTACGATGAGGATCGCGAGACCTTCGGCTGGGTCGACCAGGAAGGCCCCGCCCCGGTGGAGCTCAGGCATCTCCCGCAGACCAACGTCTGCCGGACCCGCCTGGAGCGCATGGACCTCGAGCTCACGCTCGACGACATGGTCCACCCCCACGCCGACATGGTGATCCGCCGGATCCAGGTCGACAACCCCACCGACGAGGACCGCAACCTCCGCCTGTTCAACTACCAGAACCTGAACATGGGGGGCACCCTCTACCAGAACACAGCGTACTGGGACGAGACGCTCGGAACGCTCACCCACTACAAGCGCGGGTTCTACTTCCAGCTCTGCGGGCGTCCATCCTTCGACGGCTTCACGTGCGGCGAGCACACGCTCAAGGGGCTCGAGGGCAGCTA